>JAUXBJ010000363.1 GCA_030619425.1 bacterium | reverse complement strand
CTGCCGGTCGGCGAGGAAAACTTAGTGTGTCGAGCTTACAACATAGTGAAGGATACCTTCAACCTGCCCCGCGGTCTTCATGTCAAACTCGACAAGCAAATCCCCATCGCCGCCGGATTGGGGGGAGGTTCGGCCGACGGTGCGGCCACGATCATTGCATGTAACCTGTTGTTTAATCTCAACTTATCTCAAGCCCGGATGGCCCGACTGGCGCTTGAGGTCGGTTCTGATTTGCCTTTTTTCTTCTCTGGGGGACAGGCACTGGTGGGCGGGCGCGGCGAAATGGTCAAACCGGCGGATTTCCCGACCGATTACACGCTGGTGCTGGTGACTCCCGGGCAACCGGTCTCAACAGCCGAGGCTTATGACCTCCTCAAAATGGACTTGACAAAACCTAAGGTTCCCTTTACCTTGCCGCCCTGCCGGGACGTTAATGAGTTGATTGCGGCTTTGCTAATGACCGGCAACGATTTTGAAGATGTTCTTGGTGCGTCTTATCCAGATTCGGGCCGAATCCGGGACGTTCTGCTTCAAGCCGGGGCAGTGCTGACTCGTTTGAGCGGCTCCGGTCCGACGATGTTCGGGCTTTTTGTCGACGCGCCGGAACTGGGTCGGGATGCAACATGCGGCCGGGACTGTTGGCGGCTGTTTACGGTCAAGCCGATAACCTGGCGGCTGAAGGTAGTTTGAAACCCCACGGAGGGCAGCGTGGAAATTACAGAGGTTAGGGTCAGACTACGCAACGAGGAGCGACTCAAGGGTTTTGTGAACGTCACTTTTGACGACGCCTTCGTAGTGCGAGGAATGAAAGTCATCAGCGGTAACAACGGTTACTTTGTGGCGATGCCGAGTCGGAGGTTGCCCGACGGCAGCCATCAGGACGTCGCGCACCCGGTGACCACCGAAATGCGTCGCCAGATTGAGGAGAGAGTGCTTCAGGCTTACGAGGCGGAACTTGAGGCCCGTGCCAAAGCGCGACAGGATTGACCAGGGTATCCTGGGGCGTCGTCAAGTGGTAAGACACCAGCCTTTGGAGCTGGCATTCCCAGGTTCGAATCCTGGCGCCCCAGCCATTTGTTTCACCAGGACCGATGGTGTCCGACAGGAAAGACCGACCATGCCCGCCGTGGTCATTTAAGACAGCGCTTGGAAAGACAACTATGATCGTACGCGAGGAACTCAAACTTGTAACCGGCCGGTCTAATCGACCGCTGGCTGAAAAAATAGCCTCACACCTGGGTCAGCGACTCACCGATTGCACGGTGACGACTTTTTCCGATGGTGAAGTGTTTGTGCAGATCAACGAGAATATCCGGGGTGCCGATCTGTTCATTATCCAGCCGACCAACGCTCCGGCAGAGAACCTGATCGAACTATTGATGCTTATCGAAGCCTCACGACGCGCATCGGCGATGCGCATCACGGCAGTGATTCCCTATTACGGATACGCCCGGGCCGACCGCAAGGACCGCCCGCGAGTAGCTATCACTGCCAAGCTGGTGGCCAATCTACTGACATCGGTCGGCGCTGATCGGATCATTACGATGGACCTTCACGCCAGTCAGATTCAGGGCTTCTTCGATCTGCCGCACGACCATCTTTACTCGTCAGTGATCTTCAATCGTCATTTCCGCACCATGAACCTTGATAATCTGATCCTGGTGTCACCGGATGTCGGCTCCATCAAGCTGGCGCGAGCTACCGCCTCTGCTCTCGACACCGATCTGGCTATTGTCGACAAGCGACGCCCCAGGGCTAACGAGTGCAAGGTGATGAATCTGATCGGTGATGTTAAAGACAAGAATATTTTGATCCGCGACGATATGGTTGACACCGGCGGCTCACTCTGTTCGGCCGCTCATTTCCTTAAGGAGAGCGGGGCGAAAGACATCTACGCAGCCGCTACCCACGGCGTGCTGTCGGGGGATGCCATCCAGCGAATCTGCGATTCGCCGATCAAGCGGATGATAATAACGGATTCTATTGATCAATCTCAGCGGTCGCTTCCGGACACCTTTGAGATCCTCAGTTGCGCCGAGCTGATCGCCGAGGCGATTAACCGTATCTTTGATGAAAAATCGGTCTCTTCGCTGTTCAAGGAGATACCGCTGACAAGTTAGGAATATAACCATTCATTTCTTGAGGTCGAATAACTACCATGAAAGAAGTCGCTATCAGCGCCTCGCGGCGCGAATCGCTGGGTAAAGGCCCCGCCAGACAGTCGCGGATGGCCGGTAACATCCCCGCGGTGGTTTACGGTCCCGAGGTGGAGCCCATCCCTATTGCAATAGAGGAACGAGCCCTCCGGACCGCCATGAAATCATCAGGTGGCGCCGGCACCATTTTCAATCTGGATGTGGAAGGAAACGAGAACAAAGTCGTCCTTCGCGAGATCCAGCGTGACCCGGTCACCAGCAAGATCATGCATCTCGATTTTCACGCTATCAGTATGACCAAACCGCTGAACATCTCCATCCCGATACGGTTCGACGGTATACCGGTAGGCGTCAAGACCGACGGTGGCATCATGCAAATCACTATGCGTGAATTGGAGATATCCTGTCTGCCGACCAACATTCCGGAGTCATTGGTCCTCAATGTGGAAGAGTTGAGTATCGGTGATTCCATCCATGTGCGCGATGTTGAGGTTCCCAAGGTGCAGATACTCTCGGCGGAACAGCGCACGATCGTTGTGATCGCCGCGCCGACAGTCGTTAAGGCCGAGGCCGTCGCCGAAGGCGAAGAACTCGAAGAGGGTGTCGAGGAAGGCGCCGAGGCTGCCACCGCCGAAGGCGAAGAGGCTGCCACGGAAGAGTCCAAAGAGGAATCCAAAGAAGAATCCAAGGATGAAGGCAAAGGCAAAGGCAAAAAAGGCAAGTAACCCGAGCTTCATCGAATTGATCTGTACGGTCGCCGGTCTCCCCGGCGACCTTTTCTTCTAGTGTGCCGAGCAGGTTCATGACGCCTGGCACATCTCCACCGCCATACTCTGTACGACCTGAAGATTGTGCGTTGTGCGTGATCGAGGCTTCAGGACTTCTTGAAAAAGGCGTCGACCGATGGTGGTGTCGGGTGTCCCTGCCCGACACCGTGGTTACCTTTGCACAGGAGCCGTCAGGCAGAGACGCCTGACGGCACAGGGAATGGTGGTGTCAGGTGGTCCGGACGTTCGTTCGTGTTTCGTGCGTTGTGTACATCCTCGTGCACCACGCTGAATAAAGCAATCGGCGGGTGGCCGTCTCAAACTTGTTTGGGGCGGGCTTCT
>JAUXBJ010000279.1 GCA_030619425.1 bacterium | reverse complement strand
TTCACCCCGTTGGCACAATCAGCCATCTTATTGAGATAGTTGTAGGCAACCAACTGAATAGTCTTGATTTCATCCGGCTTGAACGACAGATACTGCTCCAGATAGCCCAGCGCGATTTTGCGGTAGTTCATATTGGGATCGATCCCACTGTCCACCGGGTCGACCTCATCCTCTTCTTCGAGGCTTTCTTCCTCTTCACTACCGTCTCCCTGATCGGCAATGCTCAGTGCACAGTAACCGGCGTTCTTGTAGATACCGGCCTTGGTCGAATCGACGCCCATGTCGATACGCTTCTGATAATACTCAAGACCCCGGCCAAGCTGCTTATCATTGTGGTAAGAGACAGCAATGTTGTAAGTCAGCCGCTTCTGATTCGGGTTTTCCGCAAGTGACTTTTCATAGTTCTCTATGGCCTTCCTGAAGTTCCTGTCCTTGCGATAATAGTAGGCATCACCCAGATATTGGTACAGCTCTACATCCTTGACTCTGGTGGCCTCGGCATTGTCTGCATTCTCCAACCACTCGAGGTGTTTGTTGAGAACTTCAGCACACTTCACGAAATCCTGCACCCCCCAGAGCGCCTTACCGTAATGGAAGTAAATATCGCGCGCTTCGTAGGGTATCGACAGTACGTCCTCAAAGTACTTTACAGCCTCTTCGGAACCACCAACATTCACGTAGGCCATAGCCAACTCGAAGAAACCACGAACCTGAGCCGAATCCGGTTTGGCCTGCGACAGTTCGAGGTACCGCTGATAAGCGCCGATAGCGTCAAAAAAGCGCGCCTTACGCTCATCGCGTGTTCGAGTCGACATCGCCGCCTTGAAATAAATACCTCCGGCGCGCATCCAGGCCGCCGCATGGGTGCTGTCCTTCTGGAGAACTACTTGCAGCTTTTCGATAGCGCAGTTGTAATCCTTCATATCGAGACAGGCTTCGGCCCAATGAAAATAGACTTCCAGAGAAGCTGTGTCCACTTCAAGCGCCTTCTCATATTCGCTGATAGCCAGAGACGGAATTCCCTGGTAGTAGTTGGCGTCACCAAGATTGATGTGATACTCGGCGCTGGTTGAATCGATAACCAAAGCAGCGCGGAAAGCACGATCAGCATCAACATAGTTCTCACGAGCCATCATCACCAAACCATAACCATTCTCAAACCAGGCCTTTTCGGAATTTCTGGCCTTCTTGAGTCCTACCTTCATGGTTTGTTCGGCTTCATCCACCTCACCCAACTCCAATTGACATCGACCGAGCAGGTAGAGTGACTCCCAGTGCTTGCTCTTCTTTTCAACAGCATTCTGGAAAAACTCTTTGGCCTGAGCGAACTGATGACGCTCGTAGTAGATTCGTCCCAGGTAGTTGTAGTTGAGATGGTAGCCGGGATCAATCTCTATCTCCGACCGGAGAAGATTGATCGCTCTGGCTGTATCTGCCGCATCCAGCGCAGCCAAAATGGCCGGCTTCACTTCTCCCGACACAACGGTCGGTACACTAATGACGATAACTGCCGCTGCCAGCAGTGTGTAGAATCGGCAGTGCCGAGGTTTTAACATCAATCCAAGAACCCTCATAACAGGAATCCCAAAATAATTTGCCAAAATACGTGAAATGTGCTCAAAGTCAAGGGATTAATTCGAGACGATCACCCTGCGGCACTGCGCCGTATTCTGCGTAGGTTTTTCAACCAGGGGGCTAACCGCGCCAGCGCATAAAGAGTCGCCAGTACACCAATGACGGCTCTGATCTCGATAGTAAGTACCGAGGAAAACGAGTACTCAATGTAGAGTCCGCTCAACAAAACAATCACTCCTGACGCCATATTCATGGCACGTGTTGCCCTTTCCATACCAACCTACTCCTACGTCTTATACATTCGAGCCAGCATTTTCTTCCCAATTCGTCCCACGGCATTCAGCCGCCTCATTCCTTCATATAGAGACAAGAATTGTGCCGGAAACCAGCCGCAGCCACTGCGCCCCGGATTATTCATTGTCTTTCAATTGGTTGCGCTGAATGGTAATCGCACCAGCCGAGCTTGAGAAAACGATGGCGCAGAATGTGCGTCTGTAGCGTGTCGGCGGAGGGCCGCATACACATTCTAACCCCTTGTTATACAGGTAGTTCGGCGTGCGCTAAGGGTGTCGGCCCTTACTTCAGCCAATGGTAACGGATTCGTACGTTGGGTGTGCCATTGAACTCATAAACGGCACTACCCTTGAATTTCTGTGGTTTTCCCTCAAAATCAAGCGCCGGATAGAACCTGGAGTTGTGTACCGCCTCGCGAACAGCCAAACGAAGCTCCCGGTGGGTTGGATCACAACTCAGAACGCGAGCGTGACCGGAAGTATCAATTACAATGAAAGCAACGACAGTGTCTCGCCGAAAGGAATGGTTAGCTCCCAATGGGTAAGTATCGTGCGGATAACGTTTCGGTAGCGCCGGTGTCAGCAGGCCGACACGATTTGCAAAAGTACGGATTCTCAGGCGGTCCAGCAGGTTTGCGGTGTCGCTCGACACCGGCGGCCAGATCGTTGTTGGATACGCAACCGACCCAAAAAACGAAACCAACAGGTACATTGCGGAGGCTGTTGTCTTTCCTTTCACAGTCGCGGACTTGAACTCGGACCAAAGCAGGGCCGTCAATAACTGCCTTTCAAACATCGGAAAGGTGCTCGCAAGCATCCGCGAGTCAACGTACTGCCCCGAGGAGTCAAGGTCGACCACCATCAATAAGTATGGATACATTTCGTTGAGAGTGTCTTGATAAGGCGTCCCATAGTATGATGGAAAGCGCACCACACCCGGTAGCGTGATGTCATTGAGCGGAAAAGTTGCGAAATAAAGTCGACCGTCACCCGGACTGCCGGCGCTGTCGATGGGGAACTCAAAGCGTGGTCTGCCGTCGCCGGCGCGGAGCCGCACCTCCACCGGCAGGATAGATGAAACCTCCTGCCCGCGGAACAGAGCGGGAACAAACTCGATACTGCAAAGGTAGTCCTCGACGTACTTGACCAAACCTGAATGGCCGGTTGAGTCAGCCGTTAGTTGGTGCACCAACCCTTGTTCATCGACATGGAGATACAGAGTCTCAATAGCCTCGATTTGCAGAATAGGTGCTTTGACATCAGACGCAAACGGAGGCAGATATCCCGGGTACGGCGGAGCAAACTGATAGAGTTCCGGGCGGTCGGCGCCTTGAACAAAAGATGCGGCTATCAGCGATGCGACCAATAGAGCGACGGCCGGACATGATCTTCGTGACATATTATCTCCTCGACGGTTATACGCTGCACCGGACCAAACAACCAGGCCAACCCACCATTAAGGCCGTGTTGAAGAAGCTCCTTTTCTTGTCATTGCGAGCGACCGAAGACACTCGTGTCGCAGGGAGCGCGGCAATCTCTTACGCCAAGTCTGCCGAGGAATTGAGATCGCCACGACCGGCTTTGCCGGTCTCGCGATGACGCAGACACCTACTTCTTCGACAGACCCGAAATGGTGGGCCACCGGACTAAAGATACGGCTGGATGGTTGACAAAGGAAAGCTTAAATGTAGCGTTCGTAGCTTGGGAATTGCCTCACGATAAATGTTACCGAGGATCGATAAACGGTTTTCAGGTGGTGTCGGGCGACCCCGCCCGACGCCTGCTTCACACGTGGTGGCCATCAGGCGAGTCACCTGACAGCACCTGAACTTGTGGTGGCCGAATCTTCAGATTCGGCCACTCGCCCCGCTGAATCTGAAGATTCAGCGGGCACAAGTGTAAATGTGGATACAGGGGCAGACGAGAAGAGGCTGTCCCACAAGTTCGTTTCACCGGGTCTTGATCTCGACACAGTCGGGATTGTGACCCGGCGATCTTTTCTAAACGGTTGCGGAGAGCAAGCATAAGAAACCGGCGGTTCTCACGACCTCCTCAGGATGTCGAAGGAACCACCGGAACAGCAGCTTTTGGGACAACCTCAGAACGTCTGCTGTCCACAGGGCTCGCCTGGCAACCTCAAGTTCCAGGGTCTGCATCGAGCACCCTCTCCGATGGAACGCAGTCGGCCCATAGGAATCCGCTTGCCCCAAACGGTATACCTGATTACCTTGCCGATAATTCTGAATTTCTCAAACTCGAT
>JAUXBJ010000357.1 GCA_030619425.1 bacterium | reverse complement strand
TCCTCATGATCGGTGATCCGCCAACCCACCTCAGGCACCCTCCGCCTTTGTCGGAAAGGTCGCGTCGAGATAATCGGCCGCGGCCGTGAATGCCGCAGACCGAGAGCGGTTCTTGCCTGCGAATTCTGCAGCCGAGCCGCGCAGTGACAACAAGGAGGTATGTGTGTATCGCAGGGTCTTTCAACAGTTGGGGCTGGCGGTCGTAGTTCTTGCTATGGCAGCGATGGCCTTTGGAGCGGAATCTGCGCCTCGGGAGCAGATCGCAATTCCCGAAGCAGCGAAGTCCGCCAAAACAGTGCTGCCGCTGAACGACGAACAGCCTGGTCCATCATGGCCAACCGGTGACCGACAGTCGTTGGGCCGGGCAACCAGTACGTCGATTGCACCGGGCGTTGCGGTTGGTTATACATGGTATGACAAGCAGCATAATGGCACTATGGGTCGTATGGTTGACTGGGGCGTGTCGGACGGATCCATCACCGGCTTCAGTGTCCACTTCGCATGGACCTGGATGCCGGAGCAATCCGGGCAGGACCGCACATACGGTTACAACGCATACACGGTGCAGGATGATAGTATCTTTAGTGCCTGCGCCGTCCAGCCGCCTGGTGAGTACGGCGGGTATGTCGGCATCGATGTGACCGCTGACGGCTACGCTGTCGTCGGTGGGAACAACAATCCGGGCGACGGTTTCCAAGCGATGTTATACTTTGACCCCTGCGGGTGGTTCGGCTTCACGGGGACTAACACTGTGGGCATTCCGGACTCCGTCGTGGCCGCAGGTACCGGGCAGGACTGGCATGTGGATTTGCTCAAGAGCGCCATCTGGCCGAAGTTTCGCTATCAGGATGTACCGGGGCAGGATCATGTACTGCATGTTTTCTGCCAGGTGTCCGAGCCCGGCGCCGGAGATGGACAAGCGATTATCTACTTTCGCAAGGTCGGCAAGTATGCCGACGGTCACTGGGATTTCCCTCCCTACGCTGTCGACACCGTGTTTGATGTTGCTCAGGACGTTGCCTGTTCCAACATTGACGGCAAGGTAGCCCTTGTCTGGTTCGCTAACTTGCCTGATCCCGGCGATTGCGATACCTGTTCCAGTCAGACCGGCTGGCAGTACTGCCAGTTGGATAACGATGTCTACTACCAGATATCTTACGACTACGGGGCGACGTTTGAACCGCGCGTGAATCTGACCAAGAATGTTGATGGGGAAAATGGATATCGGCCATACACAGATGCATCGGCGCTGATCGATTCCGACAACAACCTGCATATCGGGTGGGGTGCGCGAGTCTGGCCAGCCGATGCCAACCAGGGGGGGAGTGTCGGGCTACGTTGTCGCATGTTTCATTGGGGTGAGAATCTGGGGATAGGAGGGTTCGACGGCAATGGCGATGCCATCATCGTGTCCGCGGCGAATCTCGAATGGGATCAGACAACCTGCAATGGTGGCTCATGGAATCTGAAGGGCTGCAAGATGTCCATATCAGAATGTGACGGCAAGCTGTACTTCCTATGGACGCAGTTTAACGATGTGCCCAATGGAATCGAAGACGACTGTCACGAGCGAGCGTTAAGCGGCACCGACGTGAGCGGCTCCGCCAACGGTGAACTGTATCTTGCCGTCTCCGGCGATGGCGGCATGTCCTGGGACCTTCCGCGCAATCTGACCAACACGCGCACCCCGCACTGTGATTCCGCCGCCGGTTCCGGTGGTCGCTGTCAGTCGGAAGTGTGGCCCTCTATGGCGCGATTCGGAACGGACCATACAGTCGGCTCGAATGTGGTCATCGTCGACCCCAGTAGCGGCTATGCCGGAGACTGGTTCCTCGATGTGCAGTACATAGATGATGCCGACCCCGGCGCCATAGTCAGCGACGAGGGAACCTGGACTCTGAACGATGTCCGCTGGTTCCGTCTGGCTTGCGTGGAGCCGGTGCCGTTCAGCACCTTTGAGCCGTCGTGGAGTGAAATCGGCTGGCCGACCTGGACCGAGCATGGCCTGCCCCTTGACACCCAACTGGTCATCAGTAACTCCGGCAATACGAGCACCGACTTTGTGTTTACTGTCGAAGAGGATGCCGGTCCGTTCACTGGTTGGCTGACATTGTCATCGGAGTTGCAGGGTTTGGTGTCGTGTGGTTCAGGCGTGGACAACACGGTCACTGGTACTGTGTCAATCAACTCTGGCGGGATGGTCAACTCACCCGGCACCGTAGTGCATCTCGGTGGCCGTCTGATCGCCGTGGGGAATCAGATGACCAACCCGGACACGCTGCCAATCGATGTCTGGGTGATGGACACGATGCACCTCCCGGTTTGGGATACTATCTCAACCAGTTGCCTGGCGCTGACCATCAGCAATCACGGCAACGCCGGCCATCAGGGGATCGGCCATGTGAATATGGATTTCTTCGATTATGGCGACTGCGACGATCTTGAGGGCGACCAGGATACTATCCCCGGTAATTCGACAGTCTACTTGTACGATGCCTCGCCGGTGATTTGCTGGACCGATGCAAACGACACGGTGCAATGCAACTGGTCGATCTATGGTGACGGGTTCCCGTCTGAAAACGGGTTCATACCCACCTCATCGATGACTTGGGCGGACTCGGGAGCCTACGAGACACACCAATCGGAGTTCACAACCTCAGACTCAGGTCTGCTGGTAAGGAAGGCGTGGATCGTGCCGAAGCCGGCGTCCGATAGCTGCAAATTCCTGGTGCAAAGACTGGAAATCTCCTCGGCCGACGGCGGAGCATACAGTGGACTGATGATAGGCGAAGCGGTCGATTGGGATATTCCTGCCGATTCGGCGGTGCGAAATCTCTCCGGATTCGATCCGGGCAACCGGTTGATCTTCCAACAGGGTTCGGAGTACAACGATGACAACGATGTCGAGTGCCAGGAGAACTCAGACCGATTCGGCGGCCTCGCATTGCTTCAAATCGTGGAGGTTGTCGGTTCCGATACATCGGCCTCAACGGATTTCTATGGAGCTTATACCGAGGACAACTCCACGTGGGTTTATCCGACCGGCGGCTTTGTGCCGTCACAACTCGACAGCATCATGACCGCGAACGAGGGCTTTGTTATCGAGTCGGATTCTGTGGATGCCGATCTGCACTCGGTGATGACCTATCGTCACGACTATACCGTGACCACAGAAAAGACACTCATAATGTATAGTTGTCTGGTAAGTGACCGGTTTGGTTACGAGAACTTCATGGCATCGGTGGATGAGTGCCATCGGTGGTATAGGGACCATCTCAAGCCGCCGACCTGCTGCATGGGGCCGATCAGAGGCAATGTCGACTATGATCCTGATGATCAGATTAACATCAGC
>JAUXBJ010000168.1 GCA_030619425.1 bacterium | reverse complement strand
GCGATTTCCGTTTTACGACCATACAACACTACATTCAAAAGCAACGGCAACGCCAGATCGGTTTCCGTTGAGCGACCATCGTCGGTCCGGCATCCTTCACCACATGCGTGAAATCTATCCCGACTCTTCGCACCATGCTCCAAGCGCAACTTTTTAGATTATTTCCTTGACTATCAATGTATAAGAGTAAAACTTAGTGAGACTCGACGGCTTGTGAAGATAGAAGGAGAGCATTGATGAAACGACTACTGATAATTCTCCTGGCATTCCTGGTGACGATACCGATGGTTTCAGCCCGGCGCAAGAAAGCCAAGGCAGGTAAGGTTACCGACAATGTCTTTGTCGATGTTAAGTACGGTTTTCAGATCGACCTGCCCGACGACTGGAAATACAAGGTCGGTTATGAAAAGAGCCACTTCAGGCTGTTCCTGATACAAAAGAACTATGAGGTACCACCCGATTACCTGAATGCCCCGGACTACACTCAAGTACCGCGTATGGTTATATGGGTTGACACCACCACCCTCGGAGCCGCCGCCTTTATTGATTCTCTGGTGAGCAAGACTTACAAGTCCGATCAGAAGAAGGATATTCTGAAGGAGTTCGAACTGCTGAACGAAGGCTCTGTCGGTTCCGGGACATACCGTGATCCCCTGGTCCCCAGAGGGCGTAAGACGATCAGGGTAGGGGACAACAAAGGGCTCCGTTGGGCGGGCAAGAGCACCTATATGAAGGAAGTAGCGCTGTCGGCATCTTCAACCGGCGGGGGTAAACGTGTCCGTGGCGCCTACGAAGGTACGGTAACGGCCATTAAGAAGGACAACACCATCCTGGTCTTCCATCTGATGTGTGAATCCCTGTACTACAAGGGGATTGATGCCTTTCTGACACAAATGGTCAACAGCATTAAATGGACAGGAGCAGAAGAAGAGAGCAAAGGCTGAGTTGCGGGATGGTCGGTCGGTTCCCAAGACGATTCTTGAATGAGTACCAACCGGCGGCTTGGTTTCGTGAGATGATAGTAGAAGGGGAGAGCAACTTGGAGGTCCTATGTGGGCTGTGCGGGCGATACTGATTGTCGCATTGGTTCTGTGCGTAGTTGCGTTTGCGTATTACAATTCTGATTTGCAGCAGAACGTTCGGGTCAATTTGATCTGGGTCCAGTATGTCGATGTGCCGCTTATCACGGTGGTTTTCTGGTCGTTCGTGCCGGGGGTGCTGGTATCGCTGTTTCTGTTCATGTCGGTATTCATCAAACAGTCGGTGCAATTGCGCGCGACTCGTCGTCGGATCAAAGCTCTGGAGGGCGAAGTAACGGCCTTGCGCAACCGACCTATTGAGGAATCGGCCGATCTGGTGGCTTCAGGGGAATCCAAGCCGCCTGCCGACAAGCCGTTATTCAGCGACAATGAGTGACGTATCAGGGATGTTATGGTAGAGTACGTACTTGTATTCGTTGTTCTGATGATCGCATCGGTAGCTCTGTATGCGATCTACGAACGCTACTTTCGTCCAACCAGCCGGACGTCGTCCGACCAACTCTATGTCGAAGCTCTTCAGAATCTTCTGGACGGCCGGGCGGAGACTGCGTTCACCAAGTTACGTCAGGTTGTGGCTGAGGACTCTGCAAACATCGACGCCTACCTTCGCCTGGGGCAAATCCTCCGTGAACATAAGCGGCCCGACCGGGCGCTGCAGGTTCACAAGGATCTCACTCTGCGCGGCGGACTGAATCGAGATCAGAAGCAGGCGATCCTGAAGCAGTTGACCAGGGACTACGCCGCCCTGGGCAACGATGAGATGACCCAGGCGGCCTTGAAAGAACTGATTGCTCTGAGTCCTGATGACAGGTATGGATATGACCAACTGCTTGAGGTTCAGAAGAGGCAACGTCGGTGGGACGACGCTTACGAAACCGCGGGCCGAATCCTGAGGATAGAGTCCAACAAATCAAAGACTCCGCTGGCCGTTTTCAAGTATCAGCAGGGGCTTCAGTTGTTCAAGAAGAAAGAGCATCACAAGGCTCGGGTTCTTTTCAAAGAAGCGCTGGGACTTGATCCATCGTTCGCGCCCGCCTACCTGGCCATTGGCGATTCTTACGTTGAAGAGCAGCGTTACGAGGACGCTGTCAATTTCTGGAATAAGCTGATCGAGGCTGTTCCGGCCGAGGGCTATCGCGCCATCGAGCGGCTCAAGAAGGCGCTATTCGATTTGGGGCGTTACGGTGACATCGCCCAGATTTGTGAGGACATCCTCAGACATTCCCCGAGAGATTTGCAGGCCCGACTTTCGCTGTCTGAGTTCCACGAGAAGAAGGGCGAACTGGATCTGGCCGAGGAGATACTAACTCAGATCGTTGAGGAAGAGCCGGAGAATCTCGAACCGATCCTCGAACTGATCCGCATCTATGTGGACAAAGGTGACCAGAAGAAGCTTGAGAAGTTCATGAAGCGCCTGGCGCTACGGCGCGAGAAACTCAGGATCACCGCTGATACGTCCGCCACGGATTCGACTCGTGCGATCACCGGTTAAGACTGACCCGGCTTGAATCATCCGATGAAGAAGATATTGTTTCTGACAATTTGCCTGATGGCTATACTGGTCGGTTCCGGTCGGACAACGGACATCTATTCATTGATCCTCGGCGGGGACATTAAGCAGGCGGCCGATTCACTCTCCAGCGTCTCCAGTGCATCCACGCGAGACGGCAATTTGTTGTTTTACGCCGGGCTTTTGGAAACCGACGGAGCCAAGTCGATAAAATTGATGCAGGCGGCGCTTCAGGCTTCGGTATCGCTGCTCCATAGAGAGCAAATCTACTACCGGTTAGCCCAGTACTATTTCCTGAATCGTGATCTGAAGAATCTCGGTCTGATCGTTACCGAGTATCTATCGCGATGGGAATCCGGGCGGTACCGTGATGAGATGTTACGCTATTCGATCATGGTGGATGATATTTCATCCGATTACGAGTCGGCTTTGCGACAGGTTGACCGCTATCTTCTTTCGTATGCCGACGGCAGCCGCGGCCAGTGGGGTCAGATCGATAAGGCCAGAGTTATGCTGCACTACGGGAAAAAGATCGGCGCCGACAAGGTGCTCCGCAAGCTGTCGCGCAGCAAATCCGGAGTCGGCGTTCCACCCGCTCTTTACCTGCTGGCCCTCACCGCAATTGCCGAGGGCAACACCGATAACGCCGTGTTCTACTATTCCCTGATGCGTGAAAGTTACCCTTCCGCGGTCGGTGTTGATGCTCTTCTGGATCGCATGGCCGATCTGTCATCGGGTGACAAAATAGATCGTACGGCCGATAAACTGACCGGCACTTTCTACTCCGTCCAGTTGGGCGTCTACTCGTCAAAGGAAAACGCAGAAAAGATGAGTGCCCGGTTTACGAAGTATGGTCAGAAGCTGGATCAGTTGAGAAAGAAGATATCCGACAAGAACTACCACGTCGTCTACATCGGTCGCTTCCCTGACTATCTGTCGGCCTCCCGGTTCAAGGATAAACTGGAGGCCGAGCACAACCAGAGTTTTCTTGTTGTTGCTCGATGAGTAAGTCGTCCTCAGGCAACTCTGTGACTCCGTTGATGCGACAGTACCATGCCATCAAGGAGCAGCACCCCGACAAGATTCTGTTTTTCCGCATGGGTGATTTCTATGAGATGTTTGGCGACGATGCCGTCAAGGCTGCACCCATCCTTTCGATTGCCCTGACCTCACGCTCCCACGGTGAAAGCGAGCGCATCCCCCTGGCCGGTGTGCCGTACCATGCGGCGGACAAATACCTTGCTCGCCTGTTGGCTGCCGGAGAGAAAGTGGTGGTGGTGGAGCAGGTCGAGGACCCCAAAGAGGCCAGGGGCATCGTGAAACGCGAGATCGTGGAGATTCTTACACCCGGCACGGCTACGGTCGAAGCAGTCGATGGCTCCGAGTCGCCGCCTACTCTGGCGGCTGTGTGCCCCGACGGTAAGGCTAACATGGGGTTGGCGGCCCTCGATCTAACGACCGGATCATTTGTCGTTGACGAGGGACCGGTCGATGACATCGTAGAGCGCTTAAAAGTACTCGCGCCGGCCGAACTGCTCTGTCCGGCCGATCTGGAACCGAGCGAACTGGCCAAGCGGCTGGATTTGGTCGATGGCGTCGCCCGGATCACTTCTTTCGGTGAGTGGAACTTCGATGTTACTTCCGCCCACAGAGATCTTAACCGGCATTTTGGTACCGCTACTCTCGAGGGTTTTGGTGTCTCAGGCAGTCGTCGGGCGATCGGCGCCGCCGGCGCCATTTTTAGATACTTGCGAGAGAACCATCGTGATCGCCTGACTCACATCACCCGGCTGACACGTTTTGATAGCAGCGAGCACATGCACCTGGATTATTCCAGCGTGCGCAACCTGGAGTTGACACGCAGCATCGCCACCGCCGGTGAGGAGCACTCACTCTTTGCCGTCATCAATCACACCATGACCCTACCGGGCGCGCGGCGTCTTCGCAGCAGTTTGCTGCGACCGTTCAAGAGCAAGACAACGATAGAACGGCGTCTTTCCGGGGTGTCGGAACTGGTCCGCAACCACGAGCTTCGTAGCGGCATCCAAAAGTTGAGCAAGGGTCTGCCGGATTTGGAGAAGCTGGCCGGGCGACTCGGCATCGGCAAACTGAACCCTCGACAAGCAGCCTCCATCAAGGATGGACTGGTAACGGCGCGGCAGTTGAAGGAGTTGCTGGGGGATGTCGCCAGTCCGTTGCTGACTCAGATCGCCGGATCGCTGCCCGACAATGACGATATCATATCCATGCTCGACGACGCCCTGGCCGAAGAACCGCCGGCGGTTATGAACAAAGGTGACATCTTCAAGCGAGGATACTCGCAAGAGTTGGATGCGTTGAACGATTCGATCCACGACGCCCGTGTTTACATAGCATCCCTTCAGAAGCAAGAACGACAGCGCACCGGGATAGCTACCCTCAAGGTCGGCTTCAATAAAGTGTTCGGGTACTACCTGGAAATCACCAGGGCTAATACCGACGCGGTACCGTCGGAGTATATTCGCAAGCAGACTCTGGTCAACGCCGAACGTTATATCACGCCGGAACTGAAAGAGAAAGAGGGGCTGATCCTGTCGGCTGAGGAGAAGATCTTCCGGCTGGAGGAACAGCTTTATCTGGAACTCATCGACCGTCTGGAAAATCGCATCGGTGACATCATCAGTACCGCGAACCTTCTGGCCGAACTCGATCTTGTCTCATCACTGGCCGAGTTGGCCGTCACGAAAAACTACTGTCGTCCGGAGATTTTTGAGGACTGCCGTCTGGTAATCAGGAACGGTCGTCACCCGGTCATCGAGGCGGTGCTTGAAGCCGGAGCCTTCGTGGCTAACGATGCCATGATAACAACCGACGAAGAGCGGATTCATATTCTGACCGGTC
>JAUXBJ010000160.1 GCA_030619425.1 bacterium | reverse complement strand
CGATAAAGAATGTGTTGGGCCGCGCCATCTCCCGAGCCGCATGTCAGCCAGCGCACGGTGGTGGCTGCAGACAGACGGTCATACCGGTCACCACCGATTGTCCGACAGATTAATACATGCGACCCATACAGTCAACAACAACTGTGGCGAATGTAGGACGTTGTCCAAAAAAGCTCCTTGTCTCGTCATTGCGAGCGAGCCCGCCGCCGGCGGGCCAATCTCTTACGCCAAGTCTGCTGACGAATCGAGATTGCCACACCACGCGCGACGCGCGGTTCGCAATGACGGTTTCTGGGGTTCGGGTGGTGTCGGGCGACCCCGCCCGACGCCTGCTTTCACATGTGATGGCTGTCAGGCGACTCGCCTGACAGCACCAGAACACACGAAAATGCCATCTCTTTCTCGGTGGGCCACTGCATTTACTTGTGCGGCGATATGACCGGTCACTATATTGGCTCAGTAACCCGATGGTGATCATGGACGAACGAATCAGAATACTCAAGCTGACCGAAACCAGAGGCGGCGCCAGGCTGACAATTACTGGTGAGGAGGAACCACTGCTGGTTTCTCTGGACACGGCGCATCGCCATCGCCTGGTCGAGGGGATTGTTCTCACCCAGGCGCAGGTGGCCACCCTTCGTGAGGAAGCGGCCATGTTCCAGTGCGACCATCTGGCCGCCCGCTACCTGGCCATGCGCGATCATTCGGTCGGCGAACTCAAAGCCAAGTTACGCCGCCGTCAGTTCTCACCGCAGATAGTGGCGTCGACGATCAGTAAGTACCTTGAAAATGGCGCTCTCGACGATGCGCGCTACGCCATGATAGTCGGCGAGTCCCTGCTCAAGCGCCGCCCGTGCGGTCGCGGATACCTGTGCGCCTATCTCCAAAAGCGAAAGATAGCTCGTGACCTGGCCGACCAGACCGCCGAGATTCTGCTGAGCCACGAGGATGACACCGAGTTGGCCACCACCGCGCTGGAACAACGCTGGTCTCGCTTCGGCCAATTAGAACTTGAATCGGCCCGCACCAAGGCCTATAATTACCTTGCTCGTCGCGGCTTTGGCTATCAGTCAGCCAAGACCGCCTTTGCTCGGCTGTGGCAGAAAACAAATGAGGGATCCGAAGATCAAGACTTCTGAGATCAGACAAGCCTTCCTGGACTTTTTCAAAGCCCGCGATCACCGCATCGTGCCGTCCTCGCCGGTCATCCCGTTCGATGATCCGACTATCCTGTTCACCAACGCCGGCATGAACCAGTTCAAGGATGTCTTTACCGGTCGGCGCAAGATTGATTACAAGCGCGCGGCCAGCAGCCAAAAGTGCATCCGCGCCGGCGGCAAGCACAACGATCTCGACAACGTCGGCTTCACCGCCCGGCATCATACCTTCTTTGAGATGTTAGGTAATTTCTCGTTCGGCGACTATTTCAAAGAAGAAGCGATCCGATTCCACTGGGAGTTGATGACCAAAACGTTCGGCCTGCCCAAAGAGCGGCTGTATGCTTCTGTCTACGAGACCGATGATGACGCTTTTGCGCTCTGGGAGAAGATCGCGCCGGAGTTGAAAAACGGTCGTATCCTCCGCTTCGGCAAGAAAGACAACTATTGGAGCATGGGGGATATCGGTCCCTGTGGTCCCTGTTCGGAAATCCACTTTGACCGCGGCGAGAAGTTTGGCGCCGGTCCCGACGACGTCGTCAATGGCGAGACCGAACGATTTGTCGAAATCGGCAACCTCGTCTTCATGCAGTTCGACCAGCAGCCGGATGGAACCATCGTAGGGCTGCCCAAGCCGTCGGTCGACACCGGTTCGGGACTGGAGCGGATCGCAGCGGTCGTGCAGCACGTCGACAGTAATTACGGCATCGACCTGTTTCAGAGTCTGATCGCCGCCATCTCGGACGTGACCAGCGCGATGTATGCCGACCATGTGGTCTCGCATCATGTTATCGCCGACCATCTGCGGGCGTTGACCTTTGCGCTTGCCGACGGCGCTGGTATCTCCAACGAGGGCCAGGGTTACGTGCTGCGTCGTATTCTCAGACGCGCCGCGCGGCACGGACAACTGTTAGGGGTGCAAGAGCCGTTCATCCATCGGCTGGTGCCGACGTTGGTGGATGCTATGGGCGAAGCGTTCCCGGAAATTCGCGAGAAGCAGAGTCACATCCAGAACGTCATCAAGGTCGAGGAAGAATCGTTTTTGCGCACGCTGGAGACTGGGCTGCATTTGTTCGAGCAAGTTGCAAAAAAAGTGCGAAGTACCGGCGGCACAGTCATCGATGGCGACGATGTATTCAAGCTGTGCGATACCTATGGCTTCCCTTACGACCTGACCGAGATCATAGCGAGGGAGCAGGGCTTGACTTTGGATGAGACAGGGTTTGACAAATGCATGGCTCGGCAGCGCGAGCAGTCGAAGGCGGGGGGTGAGTTCGGCTCGTTTGCAGAAGAGTCAACCAAGCAACTCATAGATTCGATAGTTAATAGAATACCGCACGAACTCCCTCCAACGGAATTCAATCGAGAACTGCTGAGTATCCAGACGCCGCTCCGACTGACCGAGTTCGCGCCATTTAGCAAAGTCGCCCTTGTACTCGACCGAACTCCGTTCTACGTTGAGGCTGGAGGTCAGGTAGGTGACGTTGGGTGGATCAAGGACGGTCAGTTGATAATCTACATAGATACCGTTGTCAACCATCATGGATATGTCTTGCACATTGGTCATCTTGAGGAGGGCACTGATTCGGAACTTGTGGATGCTCAGACTGTTGTTGCCTACGTCAACGCCAAACGCCGCTGGGATATCATGCGCAATCACACCGCCACCCATCTGGCCCACGCAGCACTGCGAAATGTCTTGGGAACTCATGTCAAGCAATCCGGTTCCTATGTCGGACCGGATCGACTGCGGTTCGACTTCTCGCATCACCAGCCGATGACGCCCGGTGAGATTCAACAGGTCGAACAGATCGTTAACGAGCAGATATTACAGGGCACCGACGTCGGCACCGAAGAGATGGATATCGAGTCGGCCCGCAAGTCCGGCGCGATGGCTCTCTTTGGCGAGAAGTACGAGGACAAGGTGCGCGTCGTGTCCATTTCCGATTTTTCCAAAGAACTGTGCGGCGGCACGCATGTCGACAACACCAGCCAGATCGGACCGTTCTTCATTACGCTCGAGACCGGAATCGCTTCCGGTGTGCGCAGGCTTGAGGCGATCACGGGTCGTGAAGCGATTAAGTTGATGCTCGATGCCAAGCATTTCCAGGTGGACGCCGCGAGATTGCTCGGTCGCACCGAAGCGGATGCGCTCGACGGCCTGCAACAATTGAAAGAAAACAACCGCGAGTTGGAAAAGGAAATCAAGAAGGCCAAGGCTGAGATATTCGCAGGCGGCGGCCAGACGGTGGGCGAGGAACGCAAGATCGGTGACATGATCGTTATCACGCACGATTTCGGCGAGACCGACCGCGACGCCATGGCCGGTTGGCTGGACAGCCAGAAAGCGCGCAACGACGCCGTGGTAGCTCTGGGTCTCGGCAACGTCACCGGCAAAGCGACTTTCATGGCCGCGGCCAGCAGCGCTGCCACGAAGGAGTATGGTATCGATATCGGCGCTCTGACAAGGCACTGTCTGGAGCAACTCGGTGGACGCGGGGGCGGCAAACCGAACTTCGCGCAGGGAACAGTAGCGCCGGATACTAAAGCTGAAGTACTGTTCGATACCTTTTGTGAGTTAACAAAGTAAGTGGACCACGACAAGGGATATCAGTTAGCTTGTTTCGTCGGGTCTTGGCATCGATGTAATCGATGGCGTGACCTGACGAGTTCATGGAATCCGATTGTGCATGGATGCCCCACGACCGGCAGTTCTTGCCAACGCCGAAGGCGGGGGTGTGAACTGCCGGAACAGGCTGACAGACAAGGCTGAAGCTTACAAGGATGAACAGATGAACGACGGACCGATCTACACTAAGCTACTGACCGACCGTGCCCGGCGCGGGGGCGGTTTTCTGCTCTTGATCGATCCGGACCGGGTGCCGCCATCGTCGTATCTTCCCCTTTCCGAGGCAGCCGCCGAGTGCGGCGTCGATGCCATTCTGGTTGGGACCTCGTTTATGCTTGATCGAAACTTTGCCACTTCTGTTCAAGAGATAAAACACGCGACGCGCGTGCCGGTGATTATTTTTCCGGGATCGTACGCTCAGATTACACCGGCGGCCGATGCTATCCTTTTCACCTCGTTGATCTCCGGCCGCAATCCCAGCTATCTTATTGACGAACAGGTAAAGGGTGCGCCGATAGTGAAACGATGCAACCTGGAGACGATCCCGACCGGCTATATGTTAGTGGAGTCGGGGCCGCTGACGTCCGTGCAATTTATCTCCGGCACACTGCCGATCCCTCGCGGCAAGAGCGATATCGCCTGCGCTCATGCTCTCGCTGCTCAGTATCTTGGGATGAGACTAGTCTATCTTGAAGCCGGATCGGGGGCTGAAACGCCGGTGTTACTCGAGATGGTCGAGGCGGTGTCATCGTATGTAGATATTCCGGTCATAGTCGGCGGTGGTCTGCGAACCCCCGAGGACTGCGCCGCGCGCGTCCGGGCCGGAGCGTCATTCGTGGTGGTCGGTACCGGGCTCGAATGCGAGCCGGAACCGAACTTGATGCGCGAATTCGCCGCCGCTATTCATGCAAAGGAGGCTGTAACGGTATGAACGAAGATGTCCGCCTGGTGCGCTTG
The DNA here is from genome assembly GCA_030619425.1 of bacterium. GTDB lineage: Bacteria > Zixibacteria > MSB-5A5 > GN15 > FEB-12 > JAJRTA01. Next base: position 770 of record JAUXBJ010000160.1, on the reverse strand, counting down.
ACGAAGTTGGCCGAAGACAGCGCTGTTCTGCGCCGGTCGGTGATCGAGCAACTGGGGATACAGATTCTTGATGTCGCGGCGTTGATCTCCGGCGTAATCGGTTCCGGCGGCAAGATACTGATTGCCGGAAACGGCGGCTCGGCCTCCGACGCCTCCCATTTCGCCGCCGAGATGATCGTGCGACTGACCTCGGAGCGCAAGCGCCAGTCGCTGCCGGCTATCGCGCTGGGGATGGATCCATCGGTCACCACGGCCGCCGCTAATGATTTCGGATACGAAAACGTCTTTGCGCGGCAGGTGGAAGGACTCGGCCAAAAGGGTGACCTGTTCTTTGCCATCTCCACTTCCGGCAACTCGGCCAACCTGGTGAAAGCCGTCGCCACCGCTCGCGAACGCGGCTTGCTGACAACGGCGCTGTTGGGCGGACGCGGCGGCAAGTTGGCCAAACAGGTCGAACGGTCCCTAATCGTACCGCATACTTCCACCCAGCGCATCCAGGAAGAACATATTTTCATCATCCACATCCTGGTGGAACTGATTGAAAGCGATCTGTTCGGATGAACACACTCTCGCCATCAAAACTCACCGATGCCCTCTTTTTCTTCTACGCTCTGTTCATCTTTGGCAGCACTTTCTCAATTGCGCTGGCGCAAATGTCGCTGGGCCTGGCGCTGATAACATTCGTCGCGATTGTTATCGTCCAGCGCTACAACCCATTCGTGCCCACCTTGAAACGGTTCTACATTTTCATAGCGCTCTATATCGTCTGG
>JAUXBJ010000209.1 GCA_030619425.1 bacterium | reverse complement strand
CCGAGCAAACCAAATCAGCCGAGCCGGATGATCAGAATGAAGCTCTGGTCAAAGGACTGATCTCTGAGATCAAGCAGGGTAACCAGCAGGCGTTCACCGAGTTAGTCAAGCGGTATCGCAATCAGGTGGGGGCGTTGGCCTATCGCATGGTCAACGACTACGACGAAGCAGCCGACATCACTCAGATTGTCTTCACGAAGATGTCCCGCAACATCGGGCGCTACGATGAAAAGAAGAAGTTTTACACCTGGCTCTACCGGATCACGGTCAATGCTTCAATCGACCACCTCCGCAAACACCGCCGGCACCAGCACGAGCCGCTGGAGGAATATCATGACATCCAGGAATCCAGGAACCGCGGCCCCGAATTCTCTTATCACCGTAGTCAACTGAATCAACAGATCGAGCGGGCGGCTCGTGCCCTTAACGATAAACAGAAATCGGCCTTTATGTTGCGCGACGTCGAAGGCTGCAAGCTGGACGATGTGGCTAACATCATGGAGATACCGGAGGCTACGGTTCGCTGGTATCTGCACCGCGCTCGCAGGAAAATCCGCAAAGAACTGCTGCGAAGCTGTCCGCAGCTTCTTATGGCTTTGGGCATTCGCTGAGCCGACGGTTTTACTTGAACTGCCGGCCTGATTTTTCGTTATATTAATTTGTTATGGGCAAACTGAATGAAGTAACCCTCAAGATCGACGGTATGCGTTGCGCAGCCTGTGTCAGCAGCATTGAAAAGGGGCTATCCCAACTGGGTGGAGTTGCGGATTGTAGCGTCAATCTGGCCACCAAGTCGGCCACGGTGTCCTACGACGGATCGGCTACTTCCGAAGAAAGCATTATCGACCGACTCAAACAGTTGGGCTACAGCGCTGTTGCTGGTCAGCCGGATATCCTTACGACCAATCGACGCGAAGTTCTCAGAGCCGGGCAGCAGTTGCGAATCTCGCTGGCGCTGACTATACCTCTGGTGGCTTTGGCCATGTGGCCGACCTGGGCCGGTCAACAATTGATCCCGATTCCGTTTAGCGGGTGGGGGCAAGCACTTCTGGCGACGGTAGTGTTGTTCTATTGTGGTCGCTCTATTATCGCCGACGCTCTGAGGCAGGCACGCCACGCCCGGACCAACATGAACAGTCTGATCAGCATGGGATCGCTCACCGCCTTCGGCTGGAGCAGTTACCTGCTGGTTGACTCGTATCGTTTGAGTGTATCCCAGCCCTTGTATTTTGAATCGGTTGGGATGATCATCACGCTGATCCTGCTGGGTCGCTACCTGGAAGCACGAGCTCGTGGGCGGGCGGGTGATGCTATCCAGGCGCTGGTCGATCTGCGCCCGGCCAAAGCGACGGCCATCATCCGCAGCGTCGAAATTGAGATTGACGCCGCCACCGTCCAACCGGGCATGACGCTTCTGGTCAAACCGGGCGAACGGCTGGCCGCCGACGGCGAGATTATCGAGGGTCATCCGGTGATCGACCAATCGATGTTGACTGGTGAGTCCATGCCGGTAGAAAAGGGACCATCGGACCAGGTGATAGGTGGTTCGGTCAACGGCAACCGCTCTTTCAAGTTCAAAGTGACCGCGGCCGGCGAGGAGAGCTATCTGGCCGGTATGGTTAGGCTGGTCGCTCAGGCCCAAAGCCGCAAAGCGCCGGTACAGAAGCTGGCCGACCGGGTGGCCGGCGTGTTCGTTCCGGTGGTGATTGGAGTGGCGCTCTTGACGCTGGCCGCATGGTACTGGTTTGCTCCCGACAGCCCGATGCTCATTCGCAGTGTCATCTCCGTATTGATAATCGCCTGTCCCTGCGCCCTGGGTCTGGCCACGCCCACTGCTATTCTGGCCGGGTCCGGTCGTGCGGCGCGGGAGGGCATCATCATCAGGGGGGGAGATATTCTGGAAAACATCACCCACCTCAACGCCGTCATCTTCGACAAAACCGGGACTCTTACCCATGGCGAACTGGAAGTCGTGGAAGTTGTCGCTATGGACAATTCCTCATCGAGAGAACTTATCCGCATGGCCGGTTCAGCCGAGAAGCAAACCGATCATCCTCTTGGCAAGGCGATCGTACGCTACATGGAAACAGAGCAGATCGAGGCGGCGCCGGTCACTAATGTCCAGGTTCGGCCGGGCTTCGGGATGGAGGCGATTTATCGAGGGGGGCGCCTGCTGATCGGCAACAAGGCGCTTCTGAAAACCGAGCGGATAGATCTCTCCGATAAGACCGACCTGGCTGCAGACGAGATGTCCCAGGGAAGAACAGTTGTCTTCGTAGCTCTGGACGGTAACCTGATCGGCCTGATTTCTCTGGGTGATCGCCTCCGTGGCGACGCCGCCAAAGTGGTCGCCGAACTGAGGAAAAGCATGGGTCGGGTGGCGATGCTTTCCGGAGACAACTACCGGACGGTCGCCGGTGTGGCCCGGTCGATTGGTTTGGAGTATTATGAAGCCGAGGTCAAACCGGACCAGAAACAGGAAGTGATAGAGTCTTACCAAAAGGCCGGCTTCCGTCTGGCCATGGTCGGCGATGGTATCAACGACGCTCCGGCGCTGGCGGCGGCCGATGTCGGTATAGCTATCGGCGGCGGTACCGATGTTGCCATCGAAGCGGCTGACGTCGTTATGGTCCGTTCCGACCTGGGCGACATTATCAAGATGTTCGAACTTGCCCGCCAGAGTATGAGAGTTATCAAACAGAACCTGTTCTGGGCCTTCTTCTACAATGTTCTGGCGATACCTCTGGCCGCCGGACTGTTCTACCCGCTGTTCGGCTGGACCTTGTCACCGATGGTGGCGGCAGCAGCCATGGCCTTCTCATCGGTTTTTGTGGTGACCAATTCACTACGATTGAACCGTCTGCCCCTGGACTGAAAAGCCGTACTGACAGTGGTTTTAGCCACTGTTAAGAACCCGTTTTGGCTATCCGACAGAAATCCCTCCGCTTTTGCCCCGTAAGCCGATAAGACCTAATTAATCCGTCTGATTATCCGATAATGTAAGAAATGATGGGCTGGGACCGGATTTTTCCGGCTACAAAATAATTGCGTGACCATGCAGATCGAAGAAAAGACGGGCAACACTCGGCTGACCGCTGTAGCTGATCAGAACAACGCAGACAACTGGCTGGAGTTTGTTTCTGTTCTCCTGCACGACCTAGAGTCGCCGTTGGCCTCCATGAAGTACCTGCTCAAGCTGCTTGACGAGGGGAAACTGGATCTCCAGAAGCCGCTGCATCGCCGAATAGTGTCGTCGTCGCGAGTCGCCGTAGAACGGGCCGAGTCAATCATCTACGACATTATGGCTGTAGCCAAATCCGGCGACCTGGGCATTCCGTGCAAGCCATTGGAGATCGACCTCAACGAAATAGTTCGCGACACCATGATACTGGCCGGCAACTCAGCGCAGGAGCACCAGATCCAGATTAGACTCGCCGGCCAACCGGGTACCCTGCCGGCTTTGGCTGACGTCGGTTTGCTCAAGCGAGTCATGGATAATTTGTTATTTAATGCCATTCGGCATACTCCGGATGGTGGCGACATCACGGTGTCGATCGACGAACAGGAAGATTCGGTTCTTATCCATATTAAGGATTCCGGTCCGGGTCTTGGCGATATCGATCCTGAAGCGCTTTTCGAAAAGTATGGCCAATTGAAAATGAGGACTGAGGGCCGCCACCGCGGTGTCGGGTTGGGACTATATTTCTGCAGGCTGGCCGCCATAGGTATGGGCGGAACCATCCTGGCCGACGACCATCCCGACGGCGGGGCTGTCTTCAGCATAAGATTATGCAAAGCGAAGGAGTAGAATTATGGGCAAAAAACTGGATGCCGAGTCGTATCTGAAAAGCGGCGCAAACGAACTGAGGATACTGGAGTACCGGATGGCCGGGGTGTCGTTCGGCATCAATATCCTCAAGGTGAGCAAAATCGTTTCCGAATTGAGTCAATGCACCGCCATGCCGGAAACGCACCCAGCCGTTAAAGGCGTCTTCCGCGACATGAACCTATTGATACCACTGGTCGATCTGGCCGGGTTTTTAGGGATCACCTCCAAAACCTCCAAAAGAAGCAAGGTGATCGTTACCGAGTTCTTTGGTATTCATACCGGTTTCTGGGTGGAGCAGATCGACTGGATTCACCATTTCCTATGGGAGGATGTGATCGACACCGACGGTGTCTTCCGGAACATCGATCACCGCTACGTGATCGGGATCGTCAAGCCGACCGAGGAGCGCATGGTTCTGATGCTGGACTATGAGACCATTCTGTTGGATTTGTGTCCGCACCTGCAGCAGATGGATCTCGACCGTGGAAGCAGTGACGTCAACTTCACCGGGAAGAAGATACTGGTTGCTGAGGATTCCCCGGCCGTACGGGCGATGCTGGTCAACGAGTTCACCGAACATGGCGGCGAGGTGGTGCAGGCCGGCGACGGACAGGTGGCCTGGGATTTCTTCCAAAAGGGGGAATTCGATCTGGTCATCTGCGACGTCGAAATGCCGCAGATGGACGGCCTCAACGTGACGCTGCGCATTCGCCAGTCGGAGAGGTCCGACACGCCGGTGATCGTCTACTCATCGATCGGCGACGTCGGCATGAAAGCACGAGCTCAGTTTCTCAAGGCCGACGCCCATATTACCAAGCTCAACATGGACAAGCTGATGGAAACCGCCGACAAGCTGATGCGCGGCGAGAAACTGGCATCCGAAGAAACCTTTGACGAGCCTGCTGCTAAAGAAGAACTGCAAACAGTCCCGCTCGACTGAGGTTTGTAGCAAGCGACAGTTGACCCACCTTTGCTTTTAGCATACCAACGCCCCCGGCTCTACCTTGGAGTTCGGGGGTGCTTTGAGTAGCTTTACGGTTTTGGCATACGCGAACCTCCCTTCCCTGGCAGGCTCGTATTTAGT
>JAUXBJ010000129.1 GCA_030619425.1 bacterium | reverse complement strand
TGTGCTCCTGACTTTTGTGTCAGGTCTCTAAGAGAAGAGAGACCTGACCTGCAAGAAGTGTCCACTCACAAGAACACCACCAATCCCTCCCAAATCGCAGTCCCACAGGCTTCAATAAAGGACCCGCCCATGGCTACCAGCGCAAAAAACAAATCGCCGTTTCCTGTATCGCCGCCAACTCTTGCCCGTTTCGTAATCACCACCGAATCTATTATCCGAAGTGAAAAATGCACCAAACGAACCCATTTGGTCAGGGGGGGAGATAGGAAAAAACCTTTTTCCGCAAAACGAACCCATTTGGTGTGGGCGGCAGACCCCCCCCTGCCCCGTCCGACAGGCTGGCGAAAGCCGGAATCCAGTCTTCTCATTCGGAACTGGATGCTGGATCAAGTCTGGCATGACAGACATTGGAGTTTGCGTTGTGGTAGCCGAGTCTTCAGACTCGGCTACAGATGTAACAGGTGCTGCCCACCCGCGCGGTCTGAAGACCACGCGGGCACAATTTGAGATTGCCGCGCGCGCGAATGACAAACGTGTAGACATCAGCGTTCAGAAGATCAATCACCTTGGCGACGGACACTTACTTGCCGTCGTCAGGCAGTTCGTAGAAGTACTTGATATAGTTCCAGGCGTCAATGGCTTTATCGGCGTAGACGAAGAGTTCGACATCCTCAGGTACGATGGTTCCTTCTTGTACCAGATAGTCGAAGTCGATCAAATTACGCCAGAATTTCTCACCGAAAAGAATTATCGGTAGCGGTTTGAGCTTGTGAGTTTGCACCAGCGTGAGCGCCTCGAATAGTTCGTCCAGCGTACCGAAACCGCCGGGAAAAGCTACCAGCGCTTTGGCGCGCAGCATGAAGTGCATCTTGCGAACAGCGAAGTAGTGAAACTGGAAACACAATTCCGGCGTAATATACGGATTCGGCTCTTGTTCCATGGGCAGGGTGATGTTCATCCCGATAGTCTTGGCGCCGTTGTCGAAAGCGCCCCGATTGGCTGCTTCCATCACACCGGGTCCCCCACCGGTTATGATCACGAACTCGTGGTCATGGTTAAGTTGGCTTTCCTTCGAGACCAGCCGCCCGAATTCTCTGGCCTCGTCATAATAATGCGACTTGGCGAGGATGTTGCGAGCTACGCGCAACTGTTTCTTAAGCGATGCGTCATTGGGCTTGCGTCGCAAGCGGGTTTCGATCTTCTTGACGGCCGCAGTGGCCTCTTTCGGCTCCACGATTCGGGTACCGCCAAAGACGACAATAGTGGACCGAATCTTCTCCTGCTGAAGAATGCCCTCCGGTTTCATCATCTCTACTTGTAACCGGAACGGTCGCGAAGAGTCCAGCGCCATGAAATCGTCGTCGTAGTAGGCGACCTTATAGGCAGGTGAGCGTTTCAACCGAGTCACCAATTGAGCTTTATTGGGTGAAGGCTTTTTTGTCATACTGTCATTGCATCCTATGTCGTGTGGCTCATACAGCGTCGTCTTCAACTCAGGAGGCCACCGGATCCTTGTAGTGTTCTTCCAACGGCACTGATGAGGACACTCCGAGACAGATGCCGAGTGATTGTGCGGCTTTTACCAGTGGGTGATTCGGGGTAACAGTGCGTATCCTGCCGGCCACGTCCTCAAGGGGTACCGCCACCATCTGCTGGTTTTGTAAACCGACCATTATGCCGGTCTGTCCGCGGACCACCATGTGAACCGCCTCGACCCCGTAGCGAGTAGCCAAAAGGCGATCAAAGGCGCTGGGAGAACCGCCGCGCAAAAGATGTCCGAGGATAGTCACGCGACACTCGATATTGGTCAGCCCCTCGACCTGGGCGGCAACACTGTGCGACACGCCACCGAGCCGTTTGGCATCAGGCGAAGTAGCGATTGTCCGCGCCACCGTCATCTCCCCTCCGACCGGACGAGAACCCTCGCCAACCACTACGATTGAGAATGTCTTGCCGCGGGCATTACGGGTTCGCACGGCGTCGCAGATAGCGTCGATATCGTACGGAAACTCCGGCATCAGCACGATGTCACCGCCGCCTGCTAAACCGGCGCACAGGGCCAGCCACCCGGCGTAACGGCCCATCACCTCGACAATCATCACCCGGTGGTGCGATTGCGCCGTAGTATGAATTTTGTCCACGGCATCGGTTGCGGTCACGCAGGCGGAGTCGAAACCGAAGGTCACTTCGGTACCGAAAAGATCATTGTCGATAGTTTTGGGTACACCGACAATCGGCAGTCCTTCCTTGGCCATCCGGGCCGAAGCGGCCATGGTACCGTCACCGCCGATGGCAATCAGCGCATCCAGACCGAGCGACTCGAAATTGCGTACCGCCTGACTGGAGCGATCCAGATAGATGTACTCCTCGCCCTGGAGGACTGGAAAGTGGAACGGGTCGGCGCGGTTTGAGGTACCCAGAATGGTGCCGCCTCGGGCGAGTATACCGGAGGCATCATCGATATCGATCTGACGATACCGGTTTTCGATCAGACCCTCGTAACCGTCGGAGAACCCGATCACTTCGAGATCGTAGTCGTTGTGCGCCGTCTTGACAATCGCTCTGATCGCGGCGTTGAGACCGGGGCAGTCACCACCACCGGTGAGAACGCCGATTCTTCTAATTTCTTTACTCATGGTCGTAATTTACCTCATCCAGTCGCCCTTGAAAACCAAAATCTTACCGGGTAGCTCCCAAGTAAGCACATTGTCTTTTTCGGCACAATTCCCCCTCACTTGAAGTTCTCCTCATTGACCATCAACTGGTTGCATGCCTATTGCGGATAAAATTCTTGTTGTTTTGGGCGATAAATGATAGTAGGAAGCATGGTTGTGATAAAAACCAAATGACCACAGAAGGAACTTGATGCGGGTAAAACAGTTTTTGGTCCTGCCTCGACTGCCGAAACGAATCCTGGCTCTCCAGGAATTGGCGCAGAATCTCTGGTACTCATGGAACTGGGATCTGGTCAAGCTATTCATACGGCTCGACCCGGAGATGTGGGAAGCATGCTATCAGAATCCAGTCAAAATGCTTTCCCGGCTGCCACAGGAGAAACTGGAAAAGGCAGCTCAGGACGATGGTTTTGTGGCCAGTATTGACCGTGTGCACCAGAAATATCGCGACTATATCGAGCGAAAAAAATGGTTCGACCAGAACTTCGGGGACCTAAACGGCAGCCGCCTGGCCTACTTTTCTCTGGAGTACGGTCTGGACACCGGACTGCCGGTTTACTCCGGTGGTTTGGGTGTGCTGTCGGGTGACACTCTGAAATCAGCCTCCGACCTGGGGCTGCCGGTCGTTGCCGTGGGGCTGCTGTACCGATACGGCTATTTCCGCCAGTTTCTCTCCAGCGACGGCTGGCAGCAGGAACGATACGAAGAAAACGACTGGTACCACATGCCGGTGCAGTTGGTCAAAGGTGAAAACGAACAGCCACTCAGAATCGGTGTTGAGATTGACGGTACACCGGTGCAGGTTCAGATTTGGAAAGTGATGGTCGGCGTCACGCCCTTGTTCCTGCTCGATACCAACATCTCGGAAAACTCGTCCAAGTGTCGCGAGATCACCTCGGTGCTATACGGCGGCGACAAAGACACGCGCATCCGGCAGGAGATTATCCTGGGTGTTGGCGGCGTGCGAGCGCTTCGAGCCATGGGTCTCCAGATCGACGCTTACCATCTCAACGAAGGACATTCCTGGTTCTTGACGCTGGAGCGTATCCGGCGTTTGATGCAGGAGGAGCATCTCAGCTTCGCCGAGGCGTCTCAGTATGTCTGGTCGACCACGGTCTTTACTACCCATACACCGGTGCCGGCCGGCAACGAACGGTTCGACCCGGTGCTGGTACATCGTTACCTGGGCAAGTTCATCTCTGATTTGGGCATCAGTTGGAAGGAATTCCTGGCTCTGGGCCGCGTCTTCCCCAATGACGAAACGGAGACGTTCTGTATGACGGTGGCGGCGCTGAAGCTGGCTGCTTTCGCCAATGGCGTATCCGAACTCCACGGTCAGATATCACGTCAGATGTGGCATAACATCTGGCCCGATCTGCCGACTGAGGAAATCCCGATCCGAGCCATCACCAACGGCGTGCATCCATCGTCCTGGATTTCCCACGACCTGAACGAACTGTACGAAAGCTACTTCGGCCCCCAATACCGCGAAAAGCCGGGCGATCTGAGCACCTGGAAACTGGTCCATCGTATCCCCGACGCCGAATTGTGGCGTATTCACAACCGTCGTCGGGAACGACTCGTTTTCTTTGCGCGCAAACGCCTCAACCAACAACTGATACGTCGCGGCGCCTCACAAATGGTCATCCAGCGGGCCGATCAGTTGCTTGATCCTCAGATATTGACGATCGGCTTTGCCCGTCGCTTCTCGACTTACAAACGCGGCAATCTGATATTCTCCGATCTGGACCGTCTCGACAAAATCCTCAACAACGAGGCTCGGCCGGTGCAGATTTTAGTCTCCGGTAAGGCGCATCCTCTGGATACCCCCGGGAAGGAAATTATCAAGCAGATGGTTGCGTACACCTCCGAAGAACGGTTCAGACATCGGATCATCTTCCTGGAGGACTACGATATCAATGTCGCCCGTTATCTGGTGCAGGGGTGCGATGTCTGGCTGAATAATCCGCGGCGACCGCAGGAAGCCTCCGGTACCTCCGGCATGAAGGCGGCCTTGAACGGCGCACTCAACTTGTCGATCCTCGATGGCTGGTGGGTTGAGGGGTACGACGACACCACCGGATTCAAGATCGGCAATGGCGAGGAATACGACAACGTCGAGACACAGGATCATTTTGACGCCGAGATGTTGTACAACACGCTGGAGCGCGAAGTCGTCCCGCTGTTTTATGAACGTAGTGAAATCGGCCTGCCGATGCAGTGGATTTCCAAGATGAAAGCAACCATCCAGATGGCCGGAGAGCGATTCTCCAGCCAGCGGATGCTCAAGGACTACGCCAGGCATTTCTACCTGCCGGCGATCGAGGCCGGTCGCAAAATGCGCCAGGACCAGCATCAGCTCACCCGCGAGACTACCAACTGGGTAAGCCGGGTTGGTAGTAGTTGGGACAAAATCGACATCAGAAACGTCGATATTCCCGACTTGGGAGCAACGCTTTATGTCGGCCAGAAACTCCCAATCACCATCGAAGTTTTCCTGGGCGAAATCGGTCCGGATGATGTCGAGGTGCAGATTGTCTCGGGTCGTCTGAATTCACAGGAACAGATCAGGGACTTCCAGCCGGCGGAGGCCCAGCCGGCCAACGGCGGGCAGCCGTCCAAAGATGGAGTTTACGCTTTCACCGGTGAGGTCACCTGCGGCGAGTCCGGAAGGTTTGGCGTCACCGCCCGCATCATCCCCAAAAACGAGAACATGCCTCACCCGTTCAAACCGAAACTTATCAGTTGGTGGTAGGTGGGTGAGGTAGCAAGCTACTTCTTCGGGCTGCGCACGCAACTCCTGGGGTGGGAACCCTTGTGGTTTTGACATCTCCCGCACCGTCATTGCGAGGAGGTCGCCTCTGGCGACCGACGCGGCAATCTCGTAGGACACTTGCTGACGAAGCCCTCGTACGTCAGGATCCCTGCGATCCTGACAATACGTCACACTGAGCGGAGTCGAAGGATGAGCGCATGATTGTCACACTGAGCGGAGTCGAAGTGCGACGACCGCGGGACACATACTAACGAAGAGACTATGACAGATTTCCCGGTGGTGATAGCGACGGGGCCACACCTGTTCCCATTCCGAACACAGTAGTTAAGCCCGTCAACGTCGATGGTACTGTCCGCCGCGGCGGATGGGAGAGTAGAAAACTGCCGGGTTATAAATGAAGCCCCTCAATCAGCAATGATTGAGGGGCTTTTCTTGTGGAATGTGATTGACAATCGCATCAATTCCAATACATATATCGAAGTACTCTGAATGTTATGAAGTTTGTTCCGCTTGGAAAGAGGTGAGGTTTGTGAGCCAGAAGATATCGAATAGCTTGATAGGAAATGCGGGTGAATACTATGTTTGTGCCGAGTTATGTAAACGTGGGTATTTAGCCCTAATCACACCGAAGAACAATCCGCTCTTTGATATTGTTGTAGCAACTCCGGATGGCACCAGAACTGCCTATGTGCAAGTAAAGACAAGGTCGATTGAAAACAAGCAAGGCTGGAAGTTCGGTAAGGA
>JAUXBJ010000005.1 GCA_030619425.1 bacterium | reverse complement strand
CGCTGGTGCAGGGAGTCGAGTTTTACAAGAAGGCCAAAGACGATGACCAGATTCCGGGACTGATGCATGTCAATCTCGGTGGCTATCATATTCGGGACATTGAGTTTTCAGCGGCCATCGATATCGACAAGAACAAAGTCGGCAAGGACCTCTCCGAGGCTGTTTTCACCAAACCGAACAACACCTTCAAGTTCTCAAAGGTGCCGAAGCTGGGTGTTAAGGTACAGCGCGGGATGACGCACGATGGTCTGGGTTACTATCTTTCACAGGTGATCGAGAAAGCGCCCGGCGACACCGTGGATATCGTCAAACTGCTCAAGGACACCAAGACCGACGTGGTGATCAACTACCTGCCGGTCGGTTCGGAAGAGGCCACCAAGTGGTACGTGGAGCAGATTCTCGACGCGGGCTGCGGTTTTGTCAACTGCATCCCGGTCTTCATCGCCAGGGAACAGTACTGGCAGAAGCGGTTCAAAGAAAGGGGTCTGCCGGTGATCGGCGATGACATCAAGTCGCAGGTCGGCGCTACTATTGCGCATCGCGTCCTCACGCGCCTCTTCCTTGAGCGTGGTGTGAAACTGGAACGCACCAGTCAGTTGAACGTCGGCGGCAACACTGATTTTCTGAACATGCTCGAACGCTCGCGGCTGGAGTCGAAAAAGATTTCCAAGACCAACGCCGTGACCAGCCAGCTTAACTACGACATCGGCCCCGGCAACGTTCATATCGGTCCGTCCGATTATGTCGAGTGGCTGAGCGATCGTAAGTGGGCTTACATTCGCATGGAAGGCACCACCTTCGGCAATGTGCCACTCAACATCGAACTGAAGCTCGAGGTGTGGGACAGCCCGAACTCGGCCGGCGTGGTGATCGACGCCGTGCGCTGCTGCAAGTTGGCGCTGGATAATAAACTGTCGGGCGCTCTGATCGAACCGTCGTCCTACTTCAAGAAATCGCCGCCGGTCCAGTACACCGACGATGAGGCACGCAAACTGACTGAGGAGTTCATCACCAAGTACGGTTGGAAACAGGCGGCCAAGCCGAAGCGGAAGCTGAAGGTGGCGGCCAAGGGCACCGGCTCGACGCGACCGGCGGCAACGAAGGCGACCGCAGTGTCACGCCCGAGAAAGCGCGTAGTCCGCAGCAAAAAGTAGTTTGTTGCCGATACTGATTTGACTACCTTGACCGGCGATTCAGGAATTCGCCGGTCTTTTTTTGAAATGCACTGCGTGAGGATAACATCGTGACCGCGAAGAAATCCAAAGCTCTTTTTGTCACTTTTGAAGGTATCGACGGTTGCGGTAAGACAACCCAGGCCATCTTGACTTACCAGTATCTTGCAGCTCGGGGTATGCGGGTTAAACTGCTGCGCGAACCCGGCGCCACGGCCACGGCCGAGAGAATCCGGGATATCCTGCTTGACGAAAAGTTGTCGATTGCACCGGTGACGGAACTGCTGTTGTACGAAGCGGCGCGGTCGGAGCTTACCAGTCAGGAGATCAGGCCGCTCCTGGCCGCTGGTCACACAGTGCTGTGCGACCGGTTTTATGATAGTACCACCGCTTACCAGGGGTTCGGGAGAAAACTGGACATCCGCATGGTACGAGGCCTGAACCGCCTGGCCGTTGGTAATCTTAAGCCGGATCTGACTTTTCTTCTCGATCTTGATCTTCGCACTGCCCAAGGTCGTCGCAGCGAGCGCCCGGACCGATTGGAGTCGCAACCAAAGGCGTTTTTTACGCGGGTGCGCTCCGGTTTTCTGGAGATTGCCCGCAAAGAACGTCAACGCATAAAGGTCGTGGATGCCGGCCACTCCATTGACGAAGTGTTTCAGAGTATCCGAACTATTCTCGACCGTCGAATCGCCAGGTTATGACTCGATACGCGACGTTTGATCGGCGATCGATTCTGATTGCCACGACGCTGCTTGGCGCCATGATTCTGTTGAGCGGCGGTATGGTACTCTACGTCCTGTCTGATCCCGGACTTGAGCACGCCTTCCACATGGTGACCGTCGCCCGTCTGGTGGATGAGCATCACAACGGCGAGGTGGACTGGGATCACTTGGTAATCTCCGGGCGGCGAGCGATGATGGACGTGTTGGATCGGTATTCGGGCTATGTGTCCCCTGTGGAATTCGAGGAAAAACGACAGCAGCGAGAGGGCCACTACGGGGGTATCGGCGTAACTGTCACCGGACACCAGGACGGTTTGCGGGTCTACTCGGTTCGTGATGATGGTCCGGGGAAAGCGGCCGGTCTTTTGAGCGGCGATATCATCGTCGCTGCCGATTCGAATCTCCTTGCTGACCGGACGCCTAACGAGGCGACGCTGTTTCTGCGGGGTGAGGATGGCACCAGCGTGATGTTGCAGATATATCGACCGTGCGATGATGACAGTCTGGAAATCGTGGTTGAACGGCGCGAGGTGGCGTATCGCCACGTCGTCTATGCCGGCTATACGCCGGACAGCGTGGTGTACATCAGGTTGACCGACTTTGCACCGGGCGCCGTCGACGAGGTCGCGTCGGCGCTGGATTCACTGGCCGGTCCCGAGAGCGCAGCCAGGGGTGTGATCCTGGATTTGCGGGGGAATCCGGGTGGTTTGTTCGTCGAAGCACACGCTACGGCCAGTCTGTTTCTTGAGGACGGATTATTCGTGGTCGGCACCGATGGTCGCTCGCGGTGGAATGACGAGAGCTTCACTGTCGACGGTGATGATCGTGCGCACGGTTTGCCGATGGCGGTGCTGGTTGATCGCGGTTCGGCATCGGCCTCAGAAATCGTAGCCGGGGCACTCCAGCAAAACAATCGCGCGGTCCTGGTAGGGGATACCACTTTTGGCAAAGGGTTGGTCCAGGGATACCTGCGGTTTTTTGAGGACGACGGACTTCGGCTTACTATTTCGCGCTACTACTTCGAGGGTGGGATATATCTTAACGATTTCGATTCCATGCTGCATGAGATTGGTCATGGACTCCCGCCGGATTATTACTACCTATCACCCACATCGGATGATTACATTCGCGCTCTGGAGAATTCGTTTCTTCTGCATCGTTTCGCTCACAACAACCAAGCTGAGATTATTGCTCACGCCGATCGCGGCGGGTTGGATGATATCTGGATTGAACAGTTGGCCGAATTCATCAGCGACGAATTCGAATACCCGTCGGAGTTGACCCGGCGTGCTGATAGCGTCCTTGTGCTGGCCGAACTGGAAAGCAGCTCCGAACAAATCCAGGCCATGGCCTCCGGCTTGGCCGAGTTGGCCCGGGTGCATAACCGGCGGCGACTTTTCGAGTACAAACCATATCTCAAGATGCGACTGGCTCAACTCGCTTTCGAGCGCGCCTATTCTACCTACCGGGCCTATGACGAGGTGGTGATGAAAGGATCGGACCAAATCGCCTTTGCAGCAAAGAGGATTGAGCTTCGATGATACCGAACGAACTTATCGTTTATGTTCTGTGCGGTGTCGGAGCCGGGCTGATGGGCGGGTTGCTGGGAGTCGGGGGCGGTGTTGTCCTGGTGCCGCTCATGGCTGTCTTCGGGGGCATCGGGGTTAGAGAGGCGGTACCGGTTTCGCTGACGGCCATCGTAGCCAGTTCGTTTGCGGCCTCCAACTCCTATCTCAAGAAGGGAATGGTCGATCTGGAGTTGACCGTGATTATTGCTCTGGTCATGGTGATGGGGAACATCACCGGCAGTTACCTCAGCACGGTCGTGCCGTCCGACGTCACGCGTCTGGCTCTGACAGCGGTCCTCCTGTTTACCGCGGTGCAACTGCTGGTTGGCACAGGTTCTCAGAGCGTGTCGACATTCAAAAGGATCAGACATGACCGCTATCCTCTCTGTGCAGTCCTGGCGTTGTTCATCGGCGCGCTGGCCGGGCTGATCGGAATCGGCGGCGGGGAGTTACTCGTACCGTTGTTGTTCCTGGTTGGCGGTGTCTCACTGTCGACAGCGCGCGGCACATCATCGCTGGTCATTGGCTTCTCGGCCGCCGCCGCCTGCGCCGTCTACTTTCTGAACGATCGGATCAACCTGTTGATACTGCCCCCGGTGGTTTTCGGCATGATCGTCGGCGCCAAGCTCGGCAGCATCCTGGGAACCCGGGCTCGCCCGTGGATGGTAAAAACGCTGTATGTCGCCGTTGCGATTTACCTGTCGCAGCGATTATCATGGCATGTAATCGAGGCGTGGTGGTGACGGAGCACTTCTTCAATCTCAAGTTGCTGGTCAAGTTCCAGCGCTGTGCCTGGCGCGGGCTGTTCCTCGTGTTGACGAGCGCAATGGTTTTGGCAATGGTAGGAAATCCGTTTGCAGAGCGGCTGGCCTGGGTCGGAGTTCTGCTCGCCCTGATAGCCACGGTGGCCAAGGTGGTGATCCTTGCTGAACAATTTCGACGGTCACGACTTTACCGCCACTGGCTGCTTGCATACACGCTGTTGACTATACTGGCTTCAATAGTAGTGATAAGGTTTCTGTTTTCATGAAGACAACAATCTTCGCTGACTTTGACGGCACTGTTTCCCGGCGCGATATCGGATACAACCTGTTTCACCATTTCTCGCAGGGGAGAAACGCTGAACTGGTTCCACTCTGGAAAAGCGGTGCTCTGTCCACGCGTGATTGCCTTCTTAAGGAAGCGGCGATGGTACACGCCGCACCGGATGAGATATTTCGGTTTCTTGACCAGTTTGAACTCAATCGGGGCTTCGAAGACTTTGTGCGACAATGCCGGTCTAATGACACTGATCTGATCATACTATCCGACGGGCTGGATTTCTATATCAAGTATGTTCTCAAGCGCTTTGGTCTGTCCGACCTGCCGGTAATCGCTAACACCGGTCTTCTGGAGAACGGTGGCCTGACGGTCACTTTTCCATACGACAATAAGTCGTGCGATCGCTGCGGCAGTTGCAAGGGGGAGCGAATCCGTGAGTACCGCGAGCGACATCCGGAGACAGCCATCGTGTTTATCGGCGACGGTTACTCGGACGCCTGCGGGGTGAGCGAGGCTGATCTGGTTTTCGCTAAGAAAGACCTTGAACAATATTGTGTCTTGCGCAATATTGACCATGTTAAGTACGACACGTTTATTGATGTTTCTCGATACCTGATGGAACGTGGATACATGAGAGACTGATCATCACAGAAGTTGAGCGGAGTCAACGAATGAAAGCAGTAATAATGGCCGGTGGGTTCGGTACCCGATTGAGGCCGCTGACGATAAACATACCGAAACCGATGGCGCCAATCGGCAACCTGCCGATGATGGAGCATGTTGTTTCGCTTCTGGCGAAGCACGGTATCGATCACATCACATCGCTGGTGTATTTTCAAGCTGAGCATATCCGCAACCATTTCGGCGACGGCAGTGCTTTCGGGGTGACCATGGATTACGTCCAGCCGGATGATGACTATGGTACCGCCGGCGCCGTTCGCTTTGCTCTTGAATCGGCCGACGAACCGGTATTGATTATTTCCGGCGATCTCATCACCGATTTCGATCTAGGCGAGGCGATCGCATGGCACCGGGAGAAGCAATCGCAAGCGACGCTGTTGTTGACACGCCGGGAGAACCCGCTGGCGTATGGCATCGTGATAACCGACTCCGACGGTCGGATTGTCCGCTTTCTGGAGAAACCCTCCTGGGGTGAAGCCTTCTCCGATACCATCAATACCGGCATTTACATACTTGAGCCGGACGCTGTCAGGCTCATTCCTCCCCATACCAATTTCGATTTTTCGCAGAATCTGTTCCCGCTTATGCTGTCGAGGGAAATGGGGCTGTTCGGCAAGATCATGGAGGGTTACTGGAAGGACGTCGGTAACGTTGCTGAGTACCGACGGGTACATGCTGACTTGTTCGATGGAAACTTGCATCTCGATCTCAAGACCGTGGTCGAAGAGAGTGACGACTTGACTTTGTACCGAGGCGATAATGTCCAGATCGGCGACAGCGTACAGCTACACGGCAAGGTGATCCTCGGCAATGATGTCTCAATCGGTCCCGGGACGAAGCTGCGCAACTGCGTTATCGGACACCGCAGTTGGGTGGGGACGGGGTGCTCTTTGACCAACTCAGTCTTGTGGGACGACAGCGTCGTCGGCAGTGAAACGAACATGAGTCACGCCGTGGTTGGTTTTCATTCCCGGATCGGGCAGAATGTGCAACTCCTCGATGAAGTCATCGTGTCCGATGATTGCTCTGTCGGCAACGGCGCCACGGTGCGCGCCAACTGCAAAATCTGGCCGGGCAAGACTGTTGATGCCGGCGCTATTGTCTCAACATCGATGGTCTGGGGAGAAAAGTGGAACCGTGAACTGTTCACCGACTCCAAGATAACCGGGCTGGCCCTGGTTGAAATCACGCCGGAAATGTTGGTGCGTATCGGCGCCGCCTTCGGAGCTTTCGTGGGACCGGGCAGTGCTGTCGTGACCAGCCGTGATGCTTCCGACACCTCGCGACTTCTCAAGCGCGGGCTCATCTCGGGTCTGTTGGCAGCGGGTGTCAACGTGTCCGACCTCGAGATGCTTCCGATTCCGGTGGTTCGCCACGGTTTGGGCAAGGGTGACTTTGCCGCCGGCATTTATGTCCGCCACAACCCGCAGGACTATCGCCTGATCGACTGCATATTCTTCGATGGTTCAGGACTGGATCTGCCGACCTCCAAAACAAAGAAGGTCGAACGTATCTATTTCGGGGAGGAGTTTGAACGTGCCTCGCTGGATACGATCGGACATCTGGAAATGCCCCAGATGGTTCAGGAGGATTATCGAGCCGATTTCATGAACGATATAGACAGCGAGGTGATAAGAAAAGCCGGTTTCAAGCTGGTGATAGACCACTCTAACGGTTCTTCCAGCCAGATTTTCCCGACTCTGTTTTTCAACCTTGGCATCTCAGCCATCGAGTTGAACGCCAACCTGAATCCGCGTAAGTTCTCCAGTTCGCCCGAAGAACACAGTCAGGCAATTGTGCAACTGTCTTCAATCGTTACCTCGCTCCACTGTGATGTCGGTTTTCTGTTGAACTCAGCCGCCGAGAAGCTCACTGCCGTCGACGAAATGGGGCAACCGGTCGACAGCCATCTTCTGCTTTTGATCGTAACCGACCTCTTCTTGTCCACTCACGAGGCAAAGAAAATAGCGGTGCCGGTCGCGGCTTCGATGGGGGTGGAGAAGATTGCAGCCGAGTATGGCGTCGAGGTGATTCGGGTGGCCAACGATCATCTGGCTATGATGGAGGTCTACGGTCGAGGCGATGTCGATTTTGTCGGGGGCACCCGCGGCGGTTTTATTTTCCCCGGCTTCCAGATGGGCGCCGATGCTATGCTGGCCGCTGTGAAACTGCTGGAGATGATGGCCGCCACCAAGACACGCCTGGGTTCGCTGCGCAAGAAGTACGAATATCTCATCCGGCGATCTATTTCGGTGCCGTGTCCCTGGTCGATGAAAGGAACCGTCATGCGCAAGCTGATCGTCGGCACCGACGACAAGGAGCGCCAGTTGATTGACGGCGTTCGGATCTTTGAGAATGACGGCTGGGTGCTGGTGGCGCCTGACCGCATGACGGCTGCATTCAATATTCTGGCTGAGTCGCCGGCGGCGGTAAGTACCGAGGCCCTTATCGAGCGTTACCGTTCTTTCGTCGAAGAGTCGCAGGAAGGGTAGTAACGCCGCAGGACAGCATTCCTGCGATACTGCCCAGAAACCGTCATCGCGAGGGAGTCCCGCGCCGCGCGGGACGACTGCGGCGATCTCGCTCCGCGCCCAATGAGATTGCCGCGCTCCCTACGGCACGAGTGCCTTCGGTCACTCGCAATGACAAACCCTGAAGGCCACAAGCTCACAAAAAATTTGATGTTTTTGTCCAGACGGTTTCATTATACTATAGCACTATGGTCAGGCAGCACAAAATGAGTCGCGAGATAGAGATCAAACTCAACCTCGGATCGTTCACCAATTACCTGAAACTGATGGGGTTTCTGGGGCAGACCGAAAAGGAAGAGCGGCATCTCAACGCTTTTTTCGATACCGAGGATCGCAAGTTGTCGGCTGCCGGTTGGGCCCTGAGGGTGCGGGCCGAGAACCATCGCGGCCTGGTGACCATCAAGAGCATCGCCAAAGAGACCGGCAGCGCTTTCATCCGTCAGGAGATCGAAGCTGAGATCAGTCGCTCGGAAGCACTTGATGTCCTCGCGTTGCAGGTCGATGTTATGGACCTGCCGGTCCTCCCGGTGGAGTACCTCACCGCAAAGTTGGGGCGGTTGGAAGTAATGATCCTGGTCAAGTTCGAAAATCTGCGCAAAAGAAGTTCTTCAAGATAGCTGACTACACTTACCTCGTGGAGATCGACAAGACCGAGTTCGGCGACGGTTCGGTCGACTACGAACTGGAGGTCGAACTACCCGACACCAGCCGCCTGGAGACAGTTGAGGATAGTCTGCGGCGCATGTTCAACTCCCTGTCCATTCCTTTTGAGACCCAATCCGAAAGCAAATTCGCCCGCGCCCTGAAACGCGCGAAGGTGTTTTAGCTTCTTGCACCACGGGACGAGGGACCGGGTCTGCGGACCTCTCCGGCTTGCCTGTTACAGCTTCTTCCAGTTCGACAGCAACTCAACCACCAGTCGCAGACCGATGCCGGTGGTGCCCTTTGGAGTATAAGGACGCCCTTTAGGTTCCACGTCAACGTAGGCGATATCGATATGCGCCCACGGCCAGTCACCGACGAAATTCTCGAGGAAGGCTGCCGCTGTCGATGTGCCGGCGGTTTTACCGGCTGAGTTGACGATATCAGCGATGTCCGACTTCAACGAGTTGCGGAAATCATCCCATATCGGCAACTCCCAGACGCGTTCAGCCGTTGCCTCGGAGGCAACCTTGATCCTCTCCAGCAGGCCGGCATGGTTGCCGAGAATCGGCGCTCCTGAGTAACCGAGGATGTACAGCGCGGCGCCGGTGAGAGTGGCGATATCAATGACCGCCTGAGGCCCGAACTTGTCGGCGTAGTCGAGAGCGTCGGCCAGAATAAGGCGTCCCTCAGCATCGGTGTTGATGATCTCGACCGTGAGCCCGTTGCGCGTAGTAATAATATCCGACGGCCGGGTGGCGTTACCGGAAACCATGTTTTCAGTCAGCGGCATCAGCCCAACCAGATTGAGTGGCAGTTTCAGTTGCGCCGCCGCCTGCATCGCCGAAAGGACAACCGCCGCGCCGGTCATGTCGCCCTTCATCTCAACCATCAAGGCTGCCGCCTTCAGGGACAGTCCACCAGAGTCAAACGTCACCCCCTTGCCGACCAGAACCACCGGCTTTTGTCCGGCGCGCCCGCCTTTGTAATCCAAAATAACAAAACGCGGCGGCTGAGCAGAACCTTGCGCCACGGCCAGCAGTGCTCCCATCTTCTCAGACTTGATAGCTTTCTGATCGAGCACGCGACAGGTCATGACATCATGTTTCTCAGCCAGCTTGACCGCTTCGCGGGCGAACTTGACCGGCGAAAGATCATTAGCCGGTATCGCCGAAAGACGTCTCACATTGATCTGACCTTCCGCCGTGATCCGACCACGTTCGACAGCCTTCTCCAGCCGATTCGACAGCCGCTTGTTATCGATGGCAAATGTCAACTCGGACGGGTTGTGCTGTACGAGATCACTCTCCCGAGTTTTATACTCGAGCAGAAGGTACGAACCTAAGAGATATCCCTCAATCACGGCCTGGAAAATCTGTTTGTCCCCAACTGTTCCCAGATGAAAGGTGGCCGCACGGCAGCAGGTCAAAGACTTTTGCCGTGACAACATCCCGGCGGCCCGACGATAGCTGTCCGCCGTCACTGATTTCTTGTCACCCAATCCGACCAGGATAACACGCTCGGCTCGATATCCGTCCGGGTTAGCAATCACTGCTGTCTCGCCTGCCAATCCGGTGAACTCCCCGGATTCCATGAAAGTGGTAACCGTTCCACCGCAAGCGCGGTCAAGCTCCTTCAGTCGCTTATCATTCAGCCGGTCATAGCTGGTCACAAACATCACGAGAGCCACCGTCGAACAGTCTGCGGGTCGGTCGGTCAGGTATTGTATCTTCATTGCCGTACTCCTTTGCTTTGATTCAAGGTAGCTGAACAGACCTTAGGCGGCAACAGAAATCGGTGGGCACATAATGCCTCTCCACCCCTTCGCGGCGCCCAGTGTCTTGTGGGCGGCAGACCTCCCGAGGTTGTCTCATAAGATCGTTTCGTTGGGTCTTGGACTCGACGAAGTCGAGGGTGTGAACTGCCGATCTGCTGCAACCGGTTGCTGCAATCAGACTCACTGACGATCGGTACCCCACCCAGAGCGTCAGCGTCGGGTGGGTCCAATGTTTTTCCACTTCAACGGAACCCACCTGTCGCTCCGCTTTAGGTGGGGTACCGAGTATACGGCAGATGTCCACGTGTGCCGCTCACGGAGAGTGAATTTAGTCTTGACGGAAGGTGCAGCCGCCTTAATACTCGGCGGCGAGAAACGAATGATAGTTGCGTTCGGTTTCGGCAAGATTATCGGCGCCGAATTTTTCGAGAAAGGCATCGGCCAGAACGAGGGCCGCCACCGCTTCACCGATCACGGCCAGGGGCGGCACAATACAGCAGTCACTGCGTTCCACTATCGCCTCGCCCGGCTCCTTGGTGAGAACATCGACCGTCTTCAGAGGTCGGTTCAACGTCGAGATCGGTTTAGCTGCCACCCGGATGATGATATCTTCGCCGTTGGTGATACCGCCTTCGAGGCCGCCGGCGTTGTTGGTTTCGCGATGGAACTTTTTCTTAACCGGGTCACCAAATGGGTCATAAAAGATCTGATCATGCACCTGCGAACCGCGCGACTCTGCCGCCTCAAACCCCAGTCCGATCTCCACCCCTTTGACCGAATGAATCGCCATCATCGCGCCGGCCAGACGTCCGTCGAGGCGGTGGTACCATTGCGAGAAGCCACCCAATCCGACCGGCAGGCCGCGCACAATAATCTCAGCCACACCACCGAGTGAATCCTTGTCCTTCATGGCCTGCCGGATGGCTTCGATCATATTCTGCCCGATCTCAGTATCCAGACACCGCACTTCCGAGTCCTCGGTGACCCGAGTTATTGTGTCGGGATCAGGGCGAGGGAAGTTCGCCGGCATAACGACCTCACCGATACGGACGACATGGGATGCGAACTGAACGTCGAACTTCTCCAACAACTGCCTGGCCACGGCGCCGACCGCCACGCGGGCGGCTGTCTCGCGGGCCGAAGCGCGCTCCAGAACGTTGCGCAGATCGTGATGATGCCACTTGATGCCGCCGGTCAAATCGGCATGACCGGGTCGGGCGCGATGGGTATCGTAGGCGAGTTTCTGCTCTTTCGGCGAGAGGTCGTCCGCGATTGGGTTGACTGGGTCCATGATAGAGGTCCAATTGGCCCAGTCGCGGTTACGGATGACGAGGGTTACCGGTCCGCCCATGGTAAGACCGGCCCGCACCCCGGCCACCAATTCGACCTGATCCTGCTCGATTCTCATGCGCCCGCCGCGGCCGTAACCTTTCTGCCGTCGCGCCAGTTGATGATTGACCGCCCCGACATCGACCGACAGCCCGGCGGGCAGGCCGTCAATGATAGCCGTAAGCTGTGGTCCGTGTGACTCGCCGGATGTCAGATAGGTCAGCATAGGAAGAAGCTATGCAAATGATTGGGCGATGGCAACGCCTTTGTGTTCAAACCCCGGCAGTGGTCTCTACATGCGAGGCCCAGGAACCGTCGGCGTCCATCCTGGCCAGGCGTTTTTCGATCCGGTCGTCGATATTGAGCGCCCGGGACATGGTGTAATACTTCTGCTGATCGATGGGTGAGATTTCCCGCATCTCCTCAAGTACGGCGACGATTTTTTCGATCGATCGATCGACCACTTCCAGATCGCCCTCGAGTTTCTCCAGAAGGCGGTCGGTCTCGCCCTTCTTAAGCATCATGCGGAGAAGCTGACTCCGACCGTAGATGGCCATGGTGGCGTTGTTGAGATAGTGCGACAGCGTGGCCATGGCGATGTTTTTCGACTCTACCGCACCCTTCTCGCGTTCCTGCAGCAGCAGGTTCCGGGACAGTTCCTGTCGTTCACGGAAGAGGTTCTCGATCGTTAGATATGATTTCCAGATCTCCTGGTTGGCCCTTATCAACATCCCCTCAATGTTACCGATGTCGACACCAAGATACTCTGCGGTACCGATCGTCCCAGCCAGAAGCGACGAGGATATCTCGTCCACCTGGGCTTTGTCCAGGGACAGCTTGGCGGAAAGGTCGTTGATCCTTTGCAGTCGATCCTCAAGGTCTGTCTCAAAACCGCTGAAGCGATCGCTGGTGAGTTGGACCGCCAGACCCAGGATGTCTTGAAGCACTGGCGTGGCTTTGTCCGAGTTTTGTTTGTGGTGATCGGCGATGCTGGCCGTGACATAGTCCGGCAGCCGCCATGTTTCGGCCAGGTGGTACCCGATTTCACAGTGATCGATACCAAACATGGCGATTTCAGCATCGATCAGCGATTCGGCCGGTACTTCCTTTCGCACAATACGGGCGTACTCGTCGGGATAATGATGCAGCAAAAACAGGATGCCGATGTCGTGCAGCAAGCCTGCGATGAACGCTTCCTCAGGTGACGTATTCGAGACGGTCCGGGCGATCTTCTCGGAGGCCGACGCGATGCAAAGCGAGTAGGCAAAGAACTCCTTGGGATCAACGCCCGAGGCGACAGCAATTTTATCAGGGTTGAATACCGATGTGGACAGAGCCAGGCATTTGACCGTCGTGACACCAAGCACCGACACGGCCTGATGAACCGTCTTGATCTCAGCGACGCGTTGGTAAAACGGGGAGTTGGCCATTTTCAGGATCCGTCCGGTCAACGATGGATCTTTGAGGATTATCCTGGCCAGCGAGTCGGCAGTGAAATCATCTTTCCCCACTTCTTCAAGAATCTCAGAGAGCACTTGCGGCAAAGAGAGAAGATTCTCGTTGTTGCGAATTTGCTCGAGGATGTCGATTTTGTTCATGTTCACCGTCGATCGATTTTCTCTTTTTCAGTAGTATCGGCAGCCACCACAAATGGTTTACTTGACGGGAAAATCACGGGAGGAGAATCTACCATCAGACTGTGGAAAAACGCTGTACTCGTCATTGCTGATGACCGACATGCCCCGCAAGACAGCGATTTCCAGCCGGGTCTGAAGACCTGCCGGGCGCAAGACGGTGTGAATGTAGTCCTGGAACAGGATACTAACCGACTGTCCGGTTGGCAGTCACTGAGCGGACGATTTCGGTGAGTTGTTCGATCCGAAACGGTTTGTGCAGAACACGAACTATGCCGGCTGCCTGCAACTGCTCCGGCTGGAGCGTTACCTCCCAACCCGTTACCAGGATCACCGGGACGCCGGGGGCGATCTCTTTGAGGCGTCTGGCCACTTCAAGTCCGGATGCGCCCGGCATAGCCAAGTCAGCCAGAATGATATCGAATTCATGCTGCTCAGCCAGCTTCAGACCTTCGGTCCCCGATCGGGCCGTTTTGATCTCATAGTCCAATGACTGACACATGGCCGTGATGAGATCCAGGATGACCGTCTGATCGTCAATAGCCAGCAATCTCAGCCTGCCCGGCGACCAACGGGCGGGCAGAGACGGTTGCTCACTAATCGGGAATTTGAACGACATATACGAGAATTGGGCGGCCCTTTGATCAAGACAAACAAGGCAGGGCTGTCCGATCACGGGCGTCAAAAACTCAGTTGCGGTCAACTGATCGGCCAGTTCGCCGGCCCAGGTATACTCGCCGAACCGTCCAATTTGTTCGATTGCAGGCTGCTCTCGACCATGCCGGGAGAGATCGAGGTACACGTGTTTATCAATGAGATAGCCGGCGATTGTAAGAACCTCATCCTCCCGGGCAATCGACGCCAGCCGGCCGACCGCCTCGGCACAAAGAGCCGTTACCGCCGAGGCCGGACATCTGATCGGTGCTACCGGATAGCTGCGAGGAAAGATTTCGCGAGGTCGTCCACCGACCATATAAAGATTGTCCGAAATACGCACCCGACCAAGGAATGTCATGATGATCTCATTGATGTCTTCGGCTCCGGCTTCAGTGGCGCCGGGCGCCGTCGTCTTCTCGGCAGGTCGTCCCAACGAGTGACGTACGAATTGAGCGGCCGATTCCGCCTCGACCACGATGCTTTCGAAATGATGCCGTATCTCGCCGGGCAGATCAGCGCGAGCCATTCCAAGCTCAGCGTTACCGATCAGGGCGGATAAGTGGTTGTTCAGTCGATTCACAATCCCGCCGAGGGAAGCTCCGCCGACTTCCTTGGGCAGCGCTGCGGTCTGCGTGCGGCGAAGTTCGGCCATGGTGAGGCGCATCGAATACAACCCCATCGCCAGAGTCAACAGTCGTTCCCACTCTCCCTGTTCGCTCTCGGAACTGTCGGTTATAAAGGCCAGAACCACGGTGATGAGACCATCCAAACCGATCAAAGGAAAAGCCGCCATGAAAGCCGGTACCTGGGTCTCACCCAGCAACCGATAGCAGGCCTCCCTATTAGTCAGTTGAAACTCCTCCAGGCGCTTGACTACCTGGGCACGGCCGCGGACGAACACGGGATCTCCGCCGGTGGCAGTCTCAGCCACGATGCCCTCACCGGGGAGGATATCAAACGCAACAGGATCGTCATCCAGGGGCGCCCGGAAAGAACCATTGGGCTGCCTCGTAAAGACAACGATCGACGAACCAGGTGGAAGAATTTCACCCACCTGCTTTACCAGATGATCGGTTTTCATCTCCAGAGACTCGTTGCCGTCGAAGCGTAGCAGTCCGAGGATTTTGTTGAAGCCTTTGCGCCTTGTGATATCAGCTCGGGCGAGGTCGCTCTGCCTTAAGACGGCACGGGTCAACCTGGCGAACAAACTGATCGCCTTGAGGTCACTCTCAGATACTCTGAAAGGTCCGCCTTCACGACGGAAAAGTAATGCGTCCAGACGTCCGTGGTCGCCGATCGGATAGAGCAAAGAGGAGTGGGCAATGTATGCCTTATCCTGTTCGCCTGCGGCCTCCTGATTGATAATCAGTGGTCGCCTGCGGTCGAGGGCGTCTATGAGCGCCGTCTTGTAGTTTTCGGTGAAGTCCGAAAGCGGCTCACTCCCGCCCAGCAGGTGAAGCCCTCCGTTTACCAGTCCTACCAGATGTACTGATTGAGCGCCGTGAAGCCCGACTATCGAGCGACAGATAGCCTCCGCAGCTTCCGCCGAAACAAAGGCCTCGGTTGCCCTATTCAACCGAGTTGTCAGGTCATGATGGAGTGACTGCTGGTGGTCGACCTGGTTATGGGCGGCCGCCAGCTCCCTGGTAAGGCGAGCCGTTTTGATCTTCTCGGCCAACCATTCAATGGCCGGCGAAAGATACCTTGCCTCGCCGGGTGAGAAGGACTGGGTCGGTTCACTGAGCAGTACAAAAAGACCGATCTTTTCGGTCGATGATACTAACGGCAGCATCAGCGCGGACCGGAATCGTGAAGTAGTTATTTTGCCGTTGCGGTCAAACATTTCGAAGTCGCCGGTCAGGCAGGGTTCGCCAAGCTCGATCGTCTGACTGACCAGGTTGCGACCGAAGGGATAGTGCTCCAGCAAGGTTGTTTCTTCCGGTGTCAGGCCGGATGAGGCCGTCAGGACCAATTGGCGGCGGGCCCGATTGAGCAGGAAGACCGCGCCGGCGCAGTCGGGTAGTTCGCTCAGGATTTCCTTGAGCGAGATATCCAGAAGCTGCAGGAGTTGGTATGGTTCTCTGGCGACTCGCTGAAGGTTCTCCATTACCGACAGACGTCGATCGCGCAGTTCGATCTGCTCACCCTTTGTCTGCCAATGGTCGGAGTAGAGCGACAGCCCCACCGCCATGAGTAACAACCCACCCACCAACAACAGCCACTGACCCAGGTCGAGCCAATAATAGGCTGCTCCAACGAACCACTCGCCATACGTTGTAGAAATCTCAACCGTGTGCCAAAGGGTT
>JAUXBJ010000073.1 GCA_030619425.1 bacterium | reverse complement strand
GAGACTGCGCATCGCCACCCATAACGCGTTTTCCATCAACTTGATCTACCGTGAATTTGCGCTTCCCGCGGGTGCCAAGCTGTTCATCTACAATGAAGATCGCAGTCACGTCATCGGCGCTTTCACATCGCAAAATAATAAGGAGCACGGTCAATTCGCCACGGCTCCGGTTGGCGGTGACGTGTGTATTCTCGAATATTATGAGCCCGCCGCGATGCGCGGACAGGGCGTTATCGAGATTCAGCGCGTCGTGCACGCTTACAAGAACATCTTTGGCGCCGAGGTGATCGACTACGGTCGCGACTTCGGCGAATCCGGTTTCTGCAACAACAACGTCAACTGCCCCGAGGGGGCCGACTGGCAGGACGACAAGCGGGCGGTGGTCCTTATCACCACCGGTGGCGGCTTCCGGCTCTGTTCGGGAGTTATGATAAACAACGTCAGGGAAGACCTCACCCCCTATTTTCTGACCGCCAATCACTGCCTGGGCGGCGAAGCAACCTGGGTGTTCATCTTCCAGTATGAAAGTCCGACTTGTGATAATGTCGATGGACCGACCTGGATGTCAGTTTCCGGATCGACACTACTGGCCAGTATGAGCTTCTCCGATTTCGGTCTGCTGGAACTTAGCGAAGCGCCGCCGGACTCGTACAACGTCTATTACTCCGGATGGTCGGCCATCGATACTTCGGCCGACAGTTGTGTCGCCATTCATCACCCGTCCGGAGATATCAAGAAGATTTCCTTCAACTACGATAAACTGACCTCGACTTCCTACCTGGGAGAATCAGCCGGTGACGGCTCGCACTGGCGTGTTGATAACTGGGAAGACGGAACCACCGAACCGGGTTCTTCGGGATCTCCCATTTATGACTACGCCCATCGGATTGTCGGTCAGCTTCATGGCGGTTATGCCTCCTGCACCAGCATAACATCGGACTGGTACGGCAAAATATCGATTTCCTGGGCCAACGGCAGCAGCGCATCGTCGCGTTTGAAAGACTGGCTCGACCCTGACAATACCGGGGTTCTGTTCCTCGACGGTCGCGATGCGGCCGGTATAAAAATTACCCATACCCCTCTTGAAAATACGAGAGATTCATTGAACGACTACGAGGTAACGGCAGTCATCAAATCCAATACAACCCTGACGGCTGACTCGCTGTTACTGTATTACGAAATCAGTTCCACCTGGTATACGGAACTGCTCACATCGACCGGTCAGGCTGACGAATTCGGCGCCTTTATACCGGCGCAGTCACCCGGCACGGTCATAAATTATTACCTTTTTGCCCGCGACGACGAAGGCAAGTCTGACACGACCGAAACCTTCAGCTTCCGGGTTATGGATTACGGTCTGTCGGTGACGCCTCCGTACGATGAACGCACCGTGGCGGCTCACGACACCGCCTGGTACAGTCTCACCGTGACTAACGTCGGCGTCTATGATGACGATTACGGCCTGGCCGTTTCCGGCAACGCCTGGACGACCAGCTTCTTTGACGAGACCGGCAGCTTCGAGATAAGCTCCACCGGGGTATTGGCCATGGACGAATCGCTTTCGTTCAAGGTCATGGTCGAAGTTCCCGCGAGCATGTACGGCGACTACGACAGTGTGGCCGTTAAGATAAGCTCATCCGGTGACCCGGAAGTAGCCGTATTGGTCGGTCTGAAGACCACCTCGGCCGGTGAACCGTTTATCATTCCGTTCGAGGACATCTTCCCGACGGCGACGATTGACGAGGGGAAGTGGATCATGAATGTGAACGGCGAGTCAAGTACGCTGGGCATGAATCCGCCTTCGTCGCCGTACAGTCTGAACCTAGATGGTAACCCGACCGGCGCCGATACCCTGATGTCACAAGCGATCAATCTAAAAAACGAAAGCAACGTGATCATCAGCTACTGGTATCAGCGTACCGGCGGTGAGGATTCTCCGGAGGCCGGGGACGATCTGTACGTCGAGTATCTCGATTCCCTCGGCTCCTGGCAATTGGCGTCCCAGCAGTCGGGTGACGGTGAGGACATGACAGAGTTTCTCGAGGTGGAAACGATCGCCCCGGGCGACGCTTATCACAGTAATTTCCGCCTGCGCCTGCGAAGCACCGGAACGGCAGGCAACTTTGATGATTGGTTCGTCGATGACGTATTTGTGGGCCATCCCAGCGACTACGAGGTACGTCTGTCACCGTCCTTTGTCACCAACAGCGGACCTTCCGGCGGAAATGCCAGTTTCCTGTTGACTGTGCACAACAAGGGTCTTTATGACGACACCTATGACCTGAGTTCTTCCGGCGGGACATGGACGATCTCTTTCTATGATGAAGGCGGTGTCACTCCGATCACAACCACGGGCAACGTGGTGGCCGGTGATTCGGTGAAGATCGTTGCCGAGGTCGCCATCCCCGGTTCGGCGGCAATGAACGAAGCGGATACCAGCACGGTGCTGGCGACTTCTCAGGGAGACACCGAGGTTTCGGGCAATGCCATCGTCGTGGCCATAGCCGCCGGTATACCGGCCAACTATCCGTGGTTTGAGCCGTTTCCGGAGGCTACGCTCGACGCCGAACGCTGGTTTTACAGCGCTGGCGCCGATGTGACCACCGACGGGGTGAATCCTCCATCGGCACCATATGCGTTGCATCTCGACGGCGGTGTTGACACGGCCGTAACGCAGCTTATAGACCTTTCTCAGAAAGCGGACGTTATCATTTCTTACAGCTACGAGGCCGGTGGCAGCGGGGAGGCACCCGATGCCGGAGACTTTCTTTGGGTAGAGTACCTTAACGACTTCGGTGACTGGAATGAGCTGTCGGCATACGAGGGCACCGGCAGCAGTCATGGGACTTTCGCCTTTGCCAGTTCGGGCCTGCCTGCCGATGCCTACCATCCGGGCTTCCAGCTTCGATTCCGCAGCAACGGCTCCGGAGAGGGTTATGATGACTGGTTTATCGATGACATCCGCATCGATTTCGCGCCGGCCATCGCGGTTACGCCGGGGAGTTTCAGCGAAATGCTGATGATTGGCGATAGCACCGAGGCGGATCTGATTGTCTCTAACGGCGGTCCCGGCGGCCTCAATTACAGTGTCAGGGTTCAGCCCATTGTAAAGGACGCTACGTTTGCGAAATTGCTGGCGTCAGGCAACGTCGAACCGGCCAGGCGCGACTATCCGGAAGGCTTCCACGACTATGCCGATACCAAGGGTGTCGACGACCCGCGCGAGGGGATGCCGGTCACCAAGAACGCCGGCGGTCCCGATCTCTACGGTTATTACTGGATGGATTCCGATGAACCGGGCGGTCCGACGTTTGGCTGGCTGGATGTTTCCGCCACCGGCACGGACGTGGTCGCTGACCTGGAAGACGACAATTACGGCGGCCCATACAGTATCGGGTTCGATTTCAGCTACTACGGTACTACCTACGAGCAGTTGTACGTCGGTTCCAACGGCATCATCGGATTCGAGACCACTGATATGGGTTCCTATTCCAAGACCAGCATTCCCACCAGTTCCACGCCGAACAACATCCTGGCCTGGCTGTGGGATGATCTGAATCCGCTGGATTCAGACAACCCGGGTGTTCATGTGTACATCGATGCCGCTCCGGAAAGGTGCGTGATTCAGTTTGTTGATTATCCTGAATACAGCGCTGCCGCCGGCGAGGTTGTCAACGCCGAAGTGATTCTGTACCCGTCCGGCATAATCACGTTCCAGTACCTAACGTTCGCGACGGGGTTCGATATAGCTAACTGCGCAATAGGCATCGAGGATGCCGCCGGCGCCGATGGTCTCGAGGTCGCATACCTGACCTCTTACCTGCACGACGGTCTGGCGATCCAGTTCTACGAGCCGAAACGGTGGTTGATGCTGTCCGGTGAGTCGGGTAATCTGGCGGCCGGAGAGGCCGATGCGATTACCTGCAAGTTCCTCGCGGAAGGTCTGGATGTGGGTGTTTACGACGCCAACATCTTTATCAGCAGCAACGACCCCGACGCCGGTGACAATCCGTGGATCGTGCCGGTCCAGTTGACGGTCAGCGATGAACCTCCGTACGTCTGCGGTGATGTTGACAACAGCGGAGGCCTTCCGAACATTTCGGACCTGACCTACCTGGCCGACTACATGTTCGGCGGTGGCGATGCGCCGCCGATTATCAACGCCGCCGACGTCGACGCAAGTGGCGAGTTGAACGTGTCGGATGTAACTTATCTTGTTGACTATTTGTTTAATGGAGGTCCGGCGCCTACCTGCCTGTGACGACCCGAGTGTCGTCTCTGGCGGTAACGTCACGCATACAACTATGAAGTACTTCTTTGTTGTGTTATTGATGGCAGCGATTGTTCCTACGGCAATCGCTGCCGACATTTCGGAACACTACTTCCGATTTGAGATATCTGACCGTGTTGAACTGGAAAAACTCACGCGAGTGATTTCAATCGACAACGTTGTCGGGGATACCGTATATGCCTATGCCAACGACTACGAGTTGGCGTCGTTCATCAAACTCGGCTACGAATACACGACGTTGCCCCGTCCGTCAACGCTGATAACCCCGGATATGGGAAGCAGCATACGCGCCCTGGCGGACTGGGATGTGTACCCGACGTACGACGCCTATGTTTCGATGATGTATCAGTTCGCCACGGATTACCCGTCGCTGTGCCAGGTGCACAATATCGGGTTTAGCGTGCAGGGCCGTCAGCTCCTGTACGTCAAGATATCCGATAACGTCACCATCCAGGAGGATGAGCCGGAAGTCATGTATACATCGACCATGCACGGTGACGAGACGGTCGGCTACATACTCTGTCTGCGGTTGATCGACAGCCTTTTGTCCGCCTACGGTACCGACGCACGGATAACCGACATGATCGACGAAATGGAAATCTGGATCAACCCGTTGGCCAATCCCGATGGCACGTACTGGTCCGGCGATCACACCGTCAGCGGCGCGCGGCGCTACAACGCCAATTCCGTTGACCTCAACCGCAACTATCCCGATCCCGATGACGGCCAGCATCCCGACGGCAACTCGTGGCAGCTCGAAACGGTGGCGATGATGAACTTTGCCGGTGAGCACAGTTTCGTTATCTCGGCGAATATGCACAGCGGGGCAGAGGTCGTTAATTACCCGTGGGACACCTGGTCCAGGTTTCATCCCGACGACATCTGGTGGCAGGATATAAGCCATCAGTATGCCGATACGGCGCAGGCCAACAGTCCTTCTGGTTACCTGACTGACCTCAACGACGGCATCACCAACGGTTATGCCTGGTACACCATCACAGGGGGACGCCAGGATTTTATGAACTACTGGCATCATTGCCGGGAACTAACTCTGGAGCTTTCCGGCGTCAAGCTGCTGCCGGCATCACAACTACCGGCTTACTGGGGATATAACCGCAAGTCAATGCTCACTTACCTGGAGCAGGCCCGCTACGGCATCAGGGGAATCGTTACCGATATCCAGACCGGTCTGCCGATGGCCGCGCTGGTGACTGTGGTGGGGCACGACCAGGACCAGGACAGTTCCCAGGTGCGAACAGACGCCGACGCAGGTGATTACCATCGCATGATCGAGGCCGGGACATATGATCTCGAATTCACGGCACCCGGCTATATTCCGCAAACGGTGAGTTCGGTAACGGTCACCGAGGGGTCTGTTACGGTCGTGGATGTTCAATTGATGCCTCAGGTGGAGGAACCGGCCCTGGCATTTGTGGCTCACGACGGGACGTCGATCTTTCCGGGTGACACCGGGGCGGTCAACGTGATGCTCGTCAACAACGGCGCCGGAAATGCAGTAACTGTGTCTGCGACCCTGATGACTGCCGATTCCGATATCGAAATCACACAAGGCACAGCATCGTATGCTGATATCGAAGCTCTGGGCGGAAGAAGCAGTACGGTTTCGCCGTTTAGGTTCGCTGTTACGTCATCGTCGCCGATCCCTAAGACGGTCGAGTTCGCTCTTTTGGTTTCGGCCGATGGTGGTTACTCGGATAGCCTGGCTTTCGAGTTCACCGTCGGACTGGAGATC
Source organism: bacterium (assembly GCA_030619425.1). GTDB lineage: Bacteria > Zixibacteria > MSB-5A5 > GN15 > FEB-12 > JAJRTA01. The sequence goes on along the minus strand of JAUXBJ010000073.1, from coordinate 1,297 downwards.
GAGAACTTCGAATCCGGCGGCTTCAGCGCCTTCAATTGGTTAATGGGAGGGGACCAGGCTTGGGTGATTGACAACAGCACGGTATATCAAGGTTCGTTCGACTCGCAATCAGGCGACATCACCCATGGCCAGACCTCAGAAATCCAGGTATCGCTGGAGAGCCGGCAGGCCGGAATGATTTCATTCTACTACAAGGTTTCGTCCGAAAGCGGCTGGGATTTCCTGAGGTTCTTTATCGACGGCGACGAGATAGAGAAGTACTCAGGGGAAGTCGACTGGGTGAAAGCCATGTACCCGGTCGCGGCCGGCAATCACACTTTCTTGTGGCGATATACAAAAGACGGTTCGCTTTCTTCCGGAAGTGATGCGGCCTGGGTCGACAATATCGTCTTCCCGCTGGTTGAGCTCGACGGTGACAATGACGGGATAAACTACGTTTTTGACAATTGCCCAGTGACCTATAATCCCGACCAACTTGACGACGACGCCGACGGCGTTGGCAACGTCTGTGATAATTGCGCTAACATCTATAATCCCGACCAAACGGATAGCGATGGGGACGGAGTTGGTGATGCTTGCGAAAGCTGCTGTGACACTCCGGGAGATGCTGATAACAACGGCTCTGTCGACATATCCGATTTGACGTACTTTGTTGACTATATGTTTGCCGGTGGGGACGGTCCTGTGTGTATGGAAGAATTCGACAACGATGGCAATTGCAGTCTGGACATCTCTGATTTGACCTATTTCGCTGACTACATGTTTGCCAGTGGTCCCGCGCCCGTCGATTGTCACGTGTGTCCATAGCATACGACGTTCGCTGCAAGAGAATATGATCACTCCCGTTCACTCGGGAGTGATCCATCTTTTGTGCTCAAATTGGGTCCACGGGGGGTAAAAAATGGCACAATTAGATACAATTATACAAAAACAAACAAAAGTGACTAAATGACTTGGGGGCAATGCGTTACCGCGTAGTGTGCCGTGGTGTGATGAGTTGCCGAAAATACCCCGGGAGAATCCCCCTTCCTCCGCCAATAATTCGTATGTTTTATGCTTCGCGAGTTATTTAAACTTCTGAAGGGTAAAATAATATGGCCCACACATGGTATATATATATTCTCCGATGCCGCGATGGATCCTTTTATACCGGCATTACCATTGACCTAATTAAACGACTGCATCTCCACAATTCCGGTAAAGGCGCCAGGTATACTCGTTCCAGACGGCCGTGCGAATTGATCTATTTCGAAGAGTGTGAAAGCGAAATTACGGCCCGACGTCGAGAACTGGAAAT
>JAUXBJ010000041.1 GCA_030619425.1 bacterium | reverse complement strand
GAGCATTCCGCCTCCGGCGCCGACGACGATCCGTTCACCGATTGGGTCTACTGGTACAATCCAACCGATATGTCACCGGGTGAAGCCGGATACCTGGTTAACGAAGCGGATATGCTTGATGGAATGTACAGCTATGGCGAGTTGGATGACGAGGTGAACGCGAGAACCGTGTTGATTAATTGGAATGGTGGTGATGCACCTCCGTTCACGCAGGACGTACCGGAGCAGGGCACTATCTTCAGAATACTGACCTCCAAATCGGCGATCGAGCCGGACACTTTCACCTTTACGCCCTCAACCGCGATTACTTACGCCGTAATATCGGAGAAGAACGTCATCTACACGAAGTACAAACTGTACAACAAGGGCGGCAACGTTATCGAGGATGCTTACATCTCACTTTGGTCCGATCCCGATCTGGGGGATGCCGGAGATGATCTGGTCGGCTGCGACACCATGCTCGACCGGTTCTATTGTTACAACAGCGACAACGACGACGACGGTCACTACGGCAGCCAGCCACCGGCGGTAGGGTTCAGGATATTGGACGGCCCCGTGGTGCCAGGTACGGAGTGGGACTCCGCCGCCTTCGACGGTGGGTATCTTCCGGGGTTCAAGAACCTGCCGATGACGTCGTTTCAGAAGTACATCAATGGCACCGACCCGAACGACTTCATTGAGTCGTACAACTATATGCGCGGGCTGGACGCCGACGGCTCGCCACTTCCGAACGGGACACACTACGCAGTACCGGGTGATCCAGTCACTGGAGTTGGCGATCTTGATTTCAACCCTGCCGACCGTCGAATGATGGGGACCTGTGGACCGTTAACCATGATGCCAGGTGATAGCCAATACATCTTCATCAAAATGGCGGTCGGCCAGGGACCGGATCGGCTGGCGTCCGTAACCGCCTTGAAGTACATTCTGGCCAGCTCGCCGCTCCCGACTGCGCCTCTGAAGGCGATCGTGGAACCCTCTCCGATGTTGATGATCATGCTTCACAGCATCGAACCGATGGAAGGCGTGGTCACTTTCGGTTACGATGCAGATTACCCTCGCGGCAAGGACTTCAACTACGCCACACTGCATCAATCAAACCTCGGACCGACCGACTCGATTGTGATAGTACCCGAGGCACCCGGCTTCAACGGTGAGGCGGTGCAGTTCTACTTCCCAGTGGCCGACTTCCTGTCGCGGTTTGAAGCGCTGCTGGATTCGGTCGTTTACACTTATTACGTTTACGGCGAGTTCTTTGACGGCGAGTGGTTCCTGTTTGACGCGACCGTGACCATACACGGCCATCGTTCGGGCGATCTGAACCTCGACGGAAGCGTCGATATCAGCGACTTGGTTTACATGATCGACTACTTCTTCACCGGCGGACCAGCCCCTGAGTTGCTGGAAACAGCCGACTTAGACCAGAACGGTACTGTAGATATAAGCGACCTGATGTTGCTGATCGAACATATGTTCGGTCAGTGATAATCTGACGACTCGAATCTGCACGAGCAGCCGGGCGCGCGCGCCCGGCTTTCTCATTTGCAGCAAACAGCCCCCCAAAGAAAAAGTTTGCGTATCAAGGTGACAGAGCAGACATTTACCACCGAAACTAGCAGGGTGTTGAAAAACGCCGCAATCGTCATTGCGAGGTCACGCGTTTCGCGTGACCGTGGCAATCTCTAAGTGGCTGCCCCATGACAATTTGAGATTGCCGCGCTTCGCTCGCAAAGACCGGAATATCACTTTTCCAACAACCTGCTAAAGGCCGGAGATTGAGTTAACAACAACCGGCTGGAGTATCTTATGAGAATTCTGATCGTCGGCGGCGGTGTCGTCGGCTATAGTCTGGCTGAACATCTGCTCAAGGACAAACACAAGCTCTCTTTGATCGAGGTTGACCCCGAGTTGTGCAGCCGGATATCAAGCAAGTTAGACTTGCAGATCATCAACGGATCCGGTTCTTCCCCGACTGTTCTGATGGAAGCCGGTTTGGGCGAGGCCGACATGGTTCTGGCCGTCACGCCCAATGATGAAGTAAACATGGTCGTCTGTGCCTTCGCCGCCCAGCACAAAGTCAGTCGGCGGATTGCGCGTCTGCGCAGCCGCGACCTGGCCAGAGAGCGATCATCGGTAGATCTGGAGAAGATCGGAATTACATCGGTGATTCACCCCGAGAATGTACTGGCCGATCATATTCTTCAGTTCGTGGAGACCCCGCATGCAATCGAGTCGGCCAACTTCGAATCCGGTCGGATTCTGTTGCGCGGTTACCGCATCACTGAATCCATGGAGCTGGCCGGCAAGACACCGCGGGAGATTCGTGAGGAGATAGCTCCTCATCACGTGCTGTTTGCAGCGGTGGTTCGTGATGGAACCGGTATCATCCCTGACGGCGACGAACGGATTCAACCCGGAGATTTAGTCTACTCCCTGTTTCCAAGAGACTCGCTTCAGAGGTTTCTTGAGTTGGTCGGCGTTCAATCCAAGCCGAACCGGAAAATCATCGTTACCGGCGATTCGTACTCGACCGTACAACTGGCTGAAACGCTCGACAAAACCGACCACAAAGTAGTGCTCGTCGATCCCGATATCGAACACGCCGAAAAATCAGCGACCTTGTTCGACAAAGTGGAAGTAATCCACGGCGATTGTACTGAACATGATGTGCTGCGTGATATCAATGTCGATGCTGCTTCGTTCTTCATCGCCTGTTCCGACGCCGCCGACTATAACATGCTCTCGGCGCTGCTGGCCAAGTCGGAAGGGGCTCACGAGGTGGTCGCCATCACCACTGAGTCACACCACGACAAGTTGTTCCACAGTATCGGCATCGATCACGTTCTTAATCCTCGTCTGACCACAGCGAGAGAGATACTGGAAATTATCTCCCGTGGTCACATCGGAGCGGTAGTCCAACTATCCGATGTCGATATCGAGGCGGTTCGGTTCAATGTTGAGGCGCATAGTTATGTCGCCGGTCGGCCTATCAAGAAAATGTCAGGCAAGCTTAAGAAAGGCTCCATCGTCGGTATCGTGATTCGCGAGGACCGCATGGTCCTCCCCGGCGGCGAGACGGTGATCGAAGCCGGCGATCACGTAATCATGATCACGCACCACAAGAATCTCCGAGCTATCTCGAAGCTGTTTCAGGCGCAATGAGGCCGCGTCAGGAGATGGACCATGCATAAGACCGCTGTTGCTTACACTGTCGGCCGGCTGATGCAAGCGATGGGACTGGTGCTGCTGATTCCGCTGGGCATCGGTCTTTGGGACGGATGGTCGTCGGACGGTGGGTCGGTCTTGCTGCTTCCGGAGGTGAGCGGGTTTGTGCTGGCCGTTGTTCTGTCCCTGTTATTCGGCTCAGCGTTGGCCCTGGCTTTTCGGAGTGGACGTGGCTACCTGGGGGTATCTGAGGGTTACGCTATCGTAACCTTCGGCTGGATCAGTCTGGCTTTTGTCGCTGCTATCCCGCTGTGCGCCTACTTCCTGGCAACCCACAGTGTCGAGCACGGTGGGTTCGCTCTTGCGTTCACGGATGCCTATTTCGAAGTCATGTCCGGTTTCACCACCACCGGCGCCTCGATCCTGAGCGATATCGAAGCTGTGCCGCGGTCCCTGTTGTTCCTGCGAGCTTTGACCCACTGGCTGGGTGGTATGGGGATTATTACGTTAGCCATTGCCATTCTGCCGGCCATGTCTGTTTCCGGTTACCAGATGTTTCGCGGTGAGGTGCCGGGACCGAGCAAGGACAAACTGATGCCGCGCCTCAAGCAGACCGCCTCGATTTTGTGGGGGGTCTATCTGTTGTTCACGGCCGCTGAAACAGTGCTCCTGATGGTAGGCGGTATGAATCTGTTCGACGCCGTCTGTCACGCTTTTGCCACCATGGCCACGGGTGGGTTCTCGAACAGTAATGAGTCGATTGCCGGTTACAACTCGGCCTTTATCGAGTGGGTGGTGATTTTCTTCATGTACCTGGCCGGGGTCAATTTCGTGCTGCACTTCCGCGCTCTGCGCGGCGATGTTCGCTCGATGGTCACCAACAAGGAGTTCGTCTTCTATAACGGCGTCATTATTGTCGCGATAGTCGTGATCACCGGCGTCCTGTCTGTCCACGGTCTCGATTCTGAAAAAGCAACCTCCCAGCACTTCCGCCACGACGCGATGACCAGCCAGGAATTCTCAGATCACTATGCGGCGCAAGAGGAGACGTTGGATTCGTTCGGCGATACTTTCCGGGTCGCTGTCTTCCAGACGCTGGCGATAGTAACCACTACCGGCTTTGTAACGGCCGACTTCGACCTGTGGCCCAGCTTCCTGCTGATCCTGTTGGTGATGCTGATGTTCTTCGGTGGCTGCGCCGGTTCCACCGGGGGTGGGATGAAAATGATCCGGATCATGATCGTGGCCAGGGTGGCGATCAATCAGTTGCGCAAACTGACACAGCCGCGCTTAGTGGCGCCGGTGAAAATCGGCAACGAGGCGATAGATGACAAGATGGTCATTAATGTCATGGTCTTCTCGATTCTGTTTGTCGCTCTATTCATGCTGGTGGCGATTCTGATGACCCTCTTCGTGCCCGATATGACGACCGCCGTGGCCTGCTCGATTGCCACTATCGGTAACATCGGGCCGGGACTGTCCGGGATCGGCGCGGTGGAGAACTACGGCTGGATTCCACTGCCGGGGAAGTGGATTCTGATCTTCTCGATGCTGCTGGGACGCCTGGAGATATTCACGGTGCTGGTGATTTTCCGACTCGCCACCTGGCGAAAGTAGGTTTCAGACATCGAAGGGAGTAAGTTTGTGGGTGGCCCGCCATTCATGGTGGGGCCGATAAATCCCACCGTAAACGGTGGGCCACCGGGGGTGCTGGTTCAGCTTCAACTTCTGGATAACACCCTGGTAGTGCTATTCCGCCACATGTGGATACGAGAAATAAACCTGAAAAACGGTCGGTCACATACCCTGATCGACAAAAACAAAAACCCCTATGTGTAAAGGATGTCTTGACACAATCTGTAAAGAATGTGTTGACACCGTACATCGCAGGGATCCTGCCCTACAATAACATAAGATTGCCGCGTCGGCCACCTTCGGTGACCTCCTCGCAATGACGTGGACGCCGAGAGTAGGTTGCGGCGCTGGTCTAAAACTTCGCCCAGCGGGGCACGCGCGGGAATGGTTGGACATCGCGGATGTTGGCCATGCCGGTGATGTACATCACCACCCGATCATACCCCAAACCAAAACCGGAATGCGGCACCGAGCCGTACTTGCGCAGATCGAAATACCAGTCGTAGTTCTCAATGTTGGGAATGCCGTGACGCTTTGCCTGGTCCAAGAGGACATCGTAGCGCTCCTCACGTTGGCTGCCGCCGATAATCTCCCCCACTCGCGGCACCAACACGTCCATGCCACGCACCGTCTTGCCGTCGTCGTTGGCGCGCATGTAGAACGACTTGATCTCGGCCGGATAATCGTAGACTATCACCGGGCGCTTGAACTTCTTCTCGGTAAGGTAGCGTTCATGCTCGGTCTGCATGTCCTGTCCCCACCCGACCGGGTACTCGAACTTCTCACCACACTTGACCAGAATCTCCTGCGCTTCAGTGTATGAGATTCGCTCGAACTCGGCGTTGACCACCGACTCCAGCGTTCGACGAGCTTCCTTGTCGACCCACTTACCGAAAAAGTCCATCTCATCGGAGCACTTCTCAAGAGCGAACTGAAACAGCCACTTGAGGAAGTCTTCCGCCAAGTCCATATCGTCTTCCAGTTCCGCCCAGGCCATCTCAGGTTCAATCATCCAGAACTCGGAAGCGTGACGAGCAGTGTTGGAGTTCTCGGCGCGGAAAGTGGGGCCGAAGTTGTACACATCACCGAGCGCCAGAGCGGCAACCTCGGCCTCGAACTGTCCGGACACTGTCAAGTAGACCTGTTGTGCAAAAAAGTCCTCGTTCCAGTCAATCTTGCCCCCTTTGGTCGGGGGTTTCAGGAAATCGAGCGTCGTGACCGTGAACAGATCGCCGGCCCCTTCACAGTCGGAGGCGGAAAGGATCGGCGTATGGATGTAGTAGAACCCACGCTCCTGGAAATAGGTGTGGATGGCATACGACAGCTTCGAGCGAATTCGATTGACGGCGCCGAAAGTGTTGGTGCGGACACGTAAATGCGCGATCTCGCGCAGGAACTCAAGACTGTGTCGCTTCTTCTGGAGAGGATAGCTACTGTCAGCTTCACCGATCAGGTTGATACTCTGCACGGCCACTTCATACTTCTGTCCCTTCCCCTGCGACAGGATCAAACGGCCCTTCAACCGAACCGAGGCGCCGGTCAGGATTTTTTCCAGAATAGGGAACTCATCCGGGTTTGTCACCACGCCCTGGATATTGCCCATGCAGGAACCGTCGTTAACCTCGACGAAGGCCACCCCTTTGCCGATTCTGGCTGTCCGCACCAGTCCGAGAATCGTAACCTCGCTGTCAGCAGGCACCTTGTCGTCTACAAGTATCGTGGCGATTTTGGTTCGAACTTTGTAATCCATCTCATGACTCCAAAAAGGGATCTATCATCCACCGTCGGTGACTAAGTCGGCAATAATACACATAAACGACACTTAGCGCAAGCGTCATGAGATTTCGACCATGGTTACCCCCAATACGCTTTTTGGGAAACCTTATAGACTGGTCGACGTATAATAGAGCGAGAGACGAAACAAGAGTTTGCTGAGAGCATCTCTTTTGATGATAGATTTCCCAACCTATTCCTCCGATGAATCCGGCCCCTATTAGGGGCCGGATTCTCTTGTGGCGAAATGGGGAGATATCCCATTTGGTAACCGCAGTCTCCGGGCGCTTGACTTCAGGATGTGGTGCGCGCCAGCTGTCCAGAGGGGCGCACGGCACACAAAACCGATTTTTCTCCTGGGAGGGGCAACCGAAGGCCGGGGGGATTCATTGTTCACGCGGCACACGAGGACGTACACCACACACAATAATTCGGTCCACACACTCTGTCATTCCCGCGCAGGCGGGAATCCATCTTTTCTGTTTTCTGCGCGGAATAATCTACGATATGGTACGCCACCCTTCGACTGCGCTCAGGGTGACGTTTGAGTGCTCAAGGTGACGTTTGAGTACTCAGGGTGACGTTTGAGTGCTCAGGGTGACGTTGCAAGTGTGATCAGGTGATTCGCCAGACCGACCTTGGTTGGAGAGTCGGCGAACGACACCGCTAAAGTGCACGGCAGATGTCCTCATCTGCCCCTGTATCCGCGTGGCGCACGAGGACGTACACCACGCACAAAAAAGTCTGACATAGAATGACGGTGCGCGAAGCGCGAGAAACAGGCTTGCCTGCGTCGGGCGGGATCGCCCGACACCACCATCGGTTGACGCCTTTTTCAATAAGCTTTTGGCATTGAAACGCAAAAAACAAGGCCGGAGAAAACTCCGGCCCTGTTCACACAAAGATGTCAGCGCGAGATGCTATTCCATATGTTTGGAGACCAGCTTGGTCATCTCAAACATCGAGACCTTCTTCTTGCCGCCGAAGACTCTCTTGAGTTTGTCGTCGGCATTGATCATACGCCGGTTGACCGCATCCTGCAGACCGTTCTTCTTGATGTAGATCCACAGTTTCTTGGTCACTTCGGTGCGCGGGATCGGCTTGGTACCGACAACGGCGCCCAGTGCCTCGGACAGAGTCATCGGCCGCATGAAAGCCGGATTCGGTTTGCGCTTGGCCTTCTTCTTGGGAGCAGCCTTTTTCCTGGGGGCAGCCTTCTTCCTGGTTGCGGCAGTCCGAGTTGTCTTCCGCGCAGTAGTCTTTCTGGCGGTGGTCTTTCTGGCCGTGGCCTTCTTGGTGGTCTTGCGAGTCGTTGTCTTCTTAGCCACCTTCTTCTTCACGGTCTTCTTCTTGGCCGTTGCCTTCTTGGCCACCGTCCGCTTCTTGGGCGCGGCCTTCTTCACAGTTCTCTTCTTTGTGACCTTTTTCTTCACAGGCATTGGTTGCTCCTTTAGCCTTCAGGTTATGGTTCGTCGGTATTCCTTAGTTCAAAACCATAATGGACAAGCTCGGATAAATTCCTACAGCCGTTGATAATTCTTTATCATCCGAGGTAAAACTTGCTTTTTCAATACTTTTTTGCAAGAAAAAAGATCGCCACCCGTCAAAAAAAGTGCGGTACCATCACCAACTGGAATTCTCATTCCGAGGCGTGATCAACCGGATTGAGTTGAGCGCAGTTCGATTACGGGCGCCTCAGCCGGACACCCCAGGCGAAATGGGAACCAGTGACCGACACCGCTGGAGGTATAGAGATGACTCTGGTGTTTCCGGTAGTGTCCCCACAGGTATCCGCGGGGAGCTATCCCCTCGAAAAGAGATCGTTGCGAGATCCCGATCTGTCCGCCGTGGGTGTGTCCGGCCAGGGTCAGGTCGAGCCCGACTTCACTGGCGTAATCAAGTGCATCCGGACGGTGGCTCATCAGAACTGTAAAGTCGGCTGCCTCGGAATCGGTTAGCATAGTGTCTATGGCATTCTTGAAGAATCCGTAGTCCCCGCCGCCGACAAACCGTGGATCCTCAATACCACCCACGCGCAGGAGCGTACCCGACACATCCAGTGTCACGCACTCGTTGACCAGGAGCGGCACCGGCGAGCGCTCAAAGATGCTGAACACTTCCGGCAATCCACGCTAGTATCCGTGGTTGCCCAGGCAGGCGTAGACGCCCAGCCTCGGACGCAGTTGGGTCGTCATGTTGAGTGCCTCACCCAGTTGCGAGAGGTCGTCGGCTATATCGCCGGTTATCACGATAAGGTCAGGCGCAAACGGCTCCGCCTGGGTGAGCACTTCGGCCATTGTCTCCAGAGTGACATACTGACTGAGATGGCTGTCGCTGATATGG
>JAUXBJ010000038.1 GCA_030619425.1 bacterium | reverse complement strand
GGACCCGGCGCAAGAAAGCGGTCGAAACCAGTGAAGGGTCCTGGCGACAGGAGCCGGTGACAACCCGGCTGGCGCAGTCGCTTGTCAGCGGAGTGGTCGATTATGTCGAACATGACGTCGAAGAAGCGCGGCGAGAACTGGGCGATGCCCTGTCGGTTATCGAGGGGCCGTTGATGGATGGCATGAACAAAGTCGGCGAACTTTTCAGCGAAGGGAAGATGTTTCTGCCGCAGGTAGTCAAGGCGGCGCGCGTAATGAAAAAGGCGGTCGCGGTGCTGACGCCGTACATTGATGCGTCCAAGTCGGGTGAACGAAGCTCGCGAGGGAAATTGCTCCTGGCCACTGTCAAGGGAGATGTGCACGATATCGGCAAGAACATCGTTGCGGTTGTACTGGAATGCCACGGCTATGAAGTGATGGACCTGGGTGTGATGGTACCGAACGAGAAAATTCTCGAAACGGCGGCGCGTGAGGGAGTAGATATTATCGGCGTGAGCGGTCTTATCACGCCATCGTTGGAAGAGATGGTGCGTCTGGCGCGTGAGATGGAGAAGCGCGGTTTGACAGTTCCGCTCTTGATCGGGGGAGCAACGACCTCGAGTTTACACACGGCCGTTCGAATCGACCCGGCCTACACGGGTCCGGTCGTTAATGTCAGTGATGCCTCACGGGCGCCCGGCGTCGTCGGAAATCTTCTGGGTGGCGCCGCCGCCGAGTTTGTGCACCGCACCAAAGACGAATATCAGCGACTGCGCGAGCGAAGAGTGACAAAGACCGATGGCGCGGAGATCATGTCGCTGGCCGATGCTCGCCGCAACCGACTTCGTCTCGACTGGGAGAAGTTCCCGCCAACCAAACCGGCCATCCCCGGGGTGACAACGTTCCATAATTACCCTTTGGCGGAATTACTGCCGTATATTGACTGGACTCCATTCTTCCATGTCTGGAAACTCAAAGGTCGCTATCCCGAGATTCTTAAGGACGCTCGGTACAGTCAGCAAGCACAACAGTTGATGGCTGATGCTAAGCAACTACTTGATACTATTGTGAACAAGAAGCAGGTGCAGGCGAGGGCGGTGATCGGGCTTTTTCCGGCCAATGCCACCGGCGACGATATCGAAATCTACGATGATGAGTCGCGCGACAGCGTCCGGGCGGTGTTACATACGCTACGCCGACAGCAGCCATCCGCCGGGAGTGGACACAGCGTCTGTCTGGCCGATTTCGTGGCGCCACGTGAATCGGAAGTGGCTGATTATGTCGGTATCTTTGCCGTCAGCGCCGGATTCGGCGCAGGGGAGTTAACGAGCCGCTATGAGCAGGACGGCGATGATTACAGCGCGATCATGGTCAAGGCTCTGGCTGACCGTCTGGCTGAAGCGCTGGCCGAAAGAATGCACCAGCGGGTGCGCAAAGAGCTTTGGGGGTATGCCGCCGACGAGCAACTCGACAACGAGGATCTGATTAAGGGGAAACAGATAGGTATCCGCCCCGCGCCGGGTTATCCGGCCTGCCCTGATCACACTGAGAAGCGAACTCTGTTCAGCCTTCTTGATGTTGAACGCACAATCGGCATCAGTCTGACCGAGACGTATGCGATGATTCCTCCGGCCTCGGTGAGCGGATACTATTTCGCGCATCCGAAGTCGCATTATTTTTCGGTTGGAAAGATTGACAAAGATCAACTTGCAGAATATGCTCGACGCAAGAAACTGCCGATTGAAGAAATGAAGCGATGGCTGCCGTCGAATCTGATCGAACCCTGAGGATATGCTCCCGACGGAAGAGCCGATGCGACGTCGGCTATCGCAGTTGTCAATAGCAAAGGGAAGAGGATGTTTGTTACTGAGCGATTATACCGAGCCGCCAACCCGTTGTTCAGCTATGAGATTATCCCACCGCCACGCGGTCGGTCGGCTCGCGAGATTCTCGATATCGTCGAGCAGATTGTGCCTTTCGAGCCACCGTTCATCGACGTGACGAGCCACTCAGCGGTTGCGCAATATGAAGAACTGTCCGACGGCGGTGTCCGGCGTTGCATCAATCGCAAGCGTCCGGGTACGATCAGCATCTGCGCCATTATTCATCACCGCTACAACATAGACACCGTACCGCATATCCTCTGTCGCGGCTTTACCCGCGAGGAGACCGAGGATGTCATGATTGAACTCGGTTTTCTCGGCATACATAATGTGTTGGCTGTGCGGGGAGATGAGACCAACTATGAGAAGTCGGTCAGCGGCGGCCGCAGCGCTAATGTCTATGCCAATGAACTCGTGCGTCAACTGAGTGACCTTCGCCAGGGCAAGTACCTCGAGGATATCGAGAATACCGAACCGTTCGATCTCTGCATCGGCGTTTGTGGTTATCCCGAGAAGCATGTTGAGGCTCCTAATCTCAAGACGGACATCCAGCGGCTGAAACAAAAAGTCGAGGCCGGAGCCGATTACATTGTCACGCAGATGTTCTTCGACAACCGGCGATTTTTCGAGTTTGTCGACGAGTGTCGAAAAGCCGGCATCAAAGTGCCGATTATCCCTGGTCTCAAAGTGATCAACGGCATGCGCCAGTTGACCAGTCTGCCGAAGAACTTCCAGATCAACATCCCCGACGAACTGGCCGATGAAATCCAGGAGAATCCGAAGCACGCCAAAACGATTGGTGTTAACTGGGCGGTTCGGCAGTGCGAGGAACTATTTAACAATAACGTTCGCTGCATCCACTTCTTTGTGCTCAATGATGTCCGATCGGTGCTAAAAGTGGTGAAGCAGTTTTGACCCCACCGGCTCGCCGGTCGGATTCGTGGCAACAAATGTCCCAAAAACCCCTTTGCCTTTTGCGGGTTTGCCTTTATTATCTGACGGGAAACGTTTTGTGGCGATGAAGCTGCAATACCAGGAGAGAGAATGTCGAAAAACTTTGCGCTGACCGGAGCTTCCGGATATATCGCACCGCGCCATTTGAAGGCGATCAAGGAAACCGGCAACCAGTTGGTAGCCGCCGTCGATCCGCATGATTCCGTCGGCGTGCTGGACGGTTATTTTCAGAACGTACGCTTTTTCACCGAGTTTGAGCGCTTCGACAGGCACGTCGAAAGGCTCCGTCGGCAGAGTACAGATAAGGCCGTACACTATGTCAGCATCTGCTCCCCCAACTATTTGCACGATGCCCACGCCCGGTTTGCGCTGCGAGTCGGCGCCCACGCCGTTTGTGAAAAACCGCTGGTGCTCAACCCGTGGAACATAGATGCCCTCGAAGAACTGCAACAGGAGAGCGACCGACGCATTTACACGGTTTTGCAACTGAGAGTGCATCCATCGATAGTGGCGTTACGTGAGAAACTCCGCGCCCAACCAGCCGACAAGAAGCACGAGGTGCGGCTGACTTACATAACATCGCGAGGCCCCTGGTATCTCGTTTCGTGGAAAGGTCAGCCGGAGCGTTCCGGCGGGCTGGCTACGAATATCGGCATCCACTTCTTTGACATGCTCATGTGGCTGTTTGGCGATGTGCAGTACAATAATGTCCACGTGGCCACCGCTACCAGGGTCGGTGGATTTATCGAACTTCAGAATGCACGGGTGCAATGGTTTCTATCCATTGAGCGCGACGACCTGCCGCCGGAAGCCGTCGAGTGCAGTATGCCCACCTATCGCTCGATCACTATCGACGGCGAGGAGATCGAGTTCTCGGGCGGGTTCACAGATCTGCACACCATCGTGTACCAGGATATCCTGGCCGGGCGCGGGTTCGGTCTGGAGGACGCGCGACCGTCGATCGTACTCGCCCACAGTATCCGCGGCGCGCAGCCGATCGGTGTTACGTCGGATTCGCATCCGTTCATGCGTTAGGGCCGATAAAATCGGCCGTCAGGATCACAAGGATCCTGACCTACAAGAAACACTGCAGCGAGATGTAGCCGCTCTCACCAAGTGACGGCAGGACACTCAGCGTAAGTCCGGCGTCCATCGAATTGATTTGCTTGCGGTGCTTCTATGGGGGTTTTCGCGTGGTGCAGGGCTTGAGGATGCCCGTAGCGCACCGACGCGATTTTATCTTGTGGATGTTCCGGAACGGTCTTATTACACTAATGAAGTTGTATATGACTAGGCGCGCCATGACAAATCACGAACGACGTATTGCAATAACCGGCGGAGCCGGTTTCATCGGATCGAACTTGCTGCTGCAACTGCTACCAAAGTACCCGTCGTACTTTTTCGTTAACGTGGATTGCCTGACCTATGCGGGCAATCTCAGCAATCTTCGCTCCATCGAATCTTGCGACAACTACACCTTCGAGAAGCTGGATATACGTGACCGCTCAGCCGTCGCGGACTGTTTTGAGCGACACCGGATCGACAGTGTCATCCACCTGGCGGCGGAGTCGCATGTCGACAGATCGATAGACGGTCCGATGTTATTCGTGCAGACCAACGTAGTCGGTACGGCGAACTTGCTTGAGGCCGCCTTGAGACAACGCGAGCGGATTGGACAGTTCCGTTTTCATCACGTTTCGACCGACGAAGTTTACGGATCGCTCGGCGACACCGGGTACTTTATCGAGACGACACCATACCGACCTAATTCGCCGTACGCGGCATCGAAGGCGGCAGCCGATCATCTGGTCAGAGCTTATCATAGAACATACGGATTGGATGTAGTCACTACCAACTGCTCCAACAACTATGGGCCGTACCAATTTCCCGAGAAGTTGATTCCTTTGGTGATACGTAATGCCCGGGAAGGACTGCCTCTCCCGGTCTATGGCGATGGGAAGAACGTCCGTGACTGGCTGTACGTTGAGGACCACTGCCGGGCTCTCGATCTGGTTTTTCACCGAGGCAGCGCGGGTGAGACCTACAACATCGGGGGACACAACGAGATTGCCAATATCGACCTGGTGACTCTCGTGTGCAACATTATGGACGAACTGTTGGGTGGCGGTCCGAGGCGAGATATGATAGAGTTTGTCGCCGATCGGCCCGGGCATGATCGGCGGTATGCTATCGATGCCTCTAAAATTGAAAAGGAACCTGGTTGGATGCCGAGTGTGTCCTTTGAGGAGGGGATCAGGGCGACGGTCGGTTGGTATCTCGACAACGAGCAGTGGCTGGCCGAATGCGCCAGCGGGGAGTACCTGAAATACTATGACAAGATGTACGGCAATCGGTAAGGATAATCTCTGATGAATCAAGGGTTGAACAAAGGAATAATTCTGGCCGGCGGCAGCGGCACGAGGCTTTTTCCCGCCACGCACGTGGTCTGCAAACAACTCCTGCCGGTGTACGACAAACCGATGATCTACTATCCGCTGTCGACGCTGATGCTGTTCGGCATAACTGAAATTCTGTTAATCTCAACTCCGCAGGATACCCCTCGGTTTGAATCGTTGCTCGGTGACGGTAGAGCGTTGGGGTTGAATATCAGTTATCGCGTGCAAGAGCAGCCGCAGGGGATCGCTCAGGCCTTTTTGATCGGCGAGGAGTTCATCGGCCATGATCCGGTTGCATTGATCCTGGGCGACAACATTTTTTACGGCGCCTACGACTTCCTGCGCGCCGCGAGTTCGTTTCGCGAGGGAGCGATGGTGTTCGGCTATTACGTCCGTGATCCCGAGCGGTATGGCGTGGTCGAGTGGGACGCCGAAGGTCGTGTGGTTTCTATCGAAGAGAAGCCGAAGCAGCCGAAGTCTAACTACGCCGTTACCGGATTGTACTTGTACGATTCCGATGTGGTCGAAATCGCCCGGTCACTCAAACCATCAGCGCGGGGCGAACTTGAGATTACCGACGTCAATCGCGCCTATCTCACGCAGGGTCGTCTGAAAGTAGTGCGGTTAGGGCGCGGCATCGCCTGGCTGGACACCGGGACCTACGAAAGCATGCTGGATGCCGGGAATTTCATTGCGACCATTGAGCGACGGCAGGGGCAGAAGATTGCCTGCATCGAAGAGATCGCCTACCGTATGCGTTTCATCAATCGCTCGCAGGTGCAGACAGTACTGGACAATATGGTCGACAACGCCTACAAAAGATACCTGGCCGACGTCATCACCGAGGTCGATGGTGGCTTGTGACATCTTGGTTACCGGCTGCCGCGGGCAACTTGGTCGCGATCTGATGGCGTTGTTTTCGGCGGATCATTCAGTTTGTGGTGTCGACCTGGAAGAATTTGACATTCGGGATCGTGAGCGTACTCTTGAGGTCATCCAGGAAGCCGATCCAGGGATAGTTTTGCACGCAGCAGCATACACCGATGTGGATGGGTGCGAGGAAAACCGGGAATTGGCCATGGCTGTAAACGCGGACGGCGCCGAGAATGTAGCTTTGGCCTGTCGCAAAGTCGGAGCCCGGATAGTGTACTACTCGACCGATTATGTCTTTGACGGCAATGCTGATCGTCCGTATACTGAAGACGATCAAACCGATCCACAGACGGTTTACGGGCAGAGCAAACTTGCCGGGGAGCAGGTGGTGCAAGGGGTGCTGGACGATTGCGTAATACTACGTATTGCCTGGCTCTATGGACGGCACGGACGGAATTTCGTCAAGACCATGATCAAACTTGGTTTTCAGCAGAGGCATGACCTGCATGGAGGACGAGAGATTGCACCCCTCAAGGTGGTAGACGACCAATTCGGCGCCCCCTGCTGGACGATGGATATTGCCAGGCAGACCCGCGCCATCCTGCCCCGACAGCTTACCGGCCTGTTTCACGCCACGTCCGAGGGTGAGACCTCCTGGTATGGGTTCACGCAAGCGATCTTTGCCACCATGAACCTCGACGTTGTTGTGGAACCATGTACCAGCGACGAGTTCCCGCGACCGGCGCCACGTCCCAAGCGATCCACCTTGACCAATCAACGTCTGAATGAAGCCGGCCTGAACATAATGCCGGATTGGAAAACATCGCTTGAGTCGTTCTTGCACGATCATGGTAAGGAGTTAGCTTGTGAACTGTGACATCGATGGCGTAGTCATACGCGAAATCAGCAAGCATCACGATGACCGTGGATGGTTGGCGGAACTGTTCCGTCACGATGAAATGGATGCCGATTGCTATCCGGCCATGGCGTATGTTTCAGTTACCAGGCCGGGTGTCGCCCGCGGTCCGCACGAACATGCCGAACAGACCGATCTTTTCTGCTTTCTCGGACCGTCCACATTTCGTCTCTACCTGTGGGACAACCGCGAGTCGTCGCCTACCTTTGGCGCCAAGGCAGTCTTGGACCTCGGCGAAGCCAAACATGCTCTGGTCATTGTGCCGCCCGGCGTGGTGCACGCCTATCGCAATATCGGAGATATCGACGGGTTAATCTTCAATGCGCCTAACCGACTCTATGCCGGCGAAGGCAAGCGCCAACCGGTCGACGAGATCCGGCACGAGGACGACCCCGAGTCTCCATTCCAACTTGATTGAAGCTCGCAACGCTCTTGCCCGCATCAGCTACCCTGGAACCGTTTACCCACTGGGCAGGAATCTATTAACCGATTAAGTAACATTTCTCTCCGCCGCTGATATCGCAATAACTTGTCCTGCCGCCGTTTAGCCGATCCGGCACAAGTCTTGTTTATGACCGGAGCGTACGGGTGTCGGTGATCGCTTGCGGCGCCGACCGCAGTTGCTACAAATGAGAGCCAACGGCACGACGGCGGCTCCGCGAACAGGAACGACGTGCTATGTTGACAGGGAAGTCAATACTCGTGACGGGTGGAACCGGTTCTTTCGGCAAAGAGTTTACGCGAACTGTCCTCACTCATTACCCCGATATCCGAAGGCTGGTCATTTACTCCCGCGATGAACTGAAACAGTTCGATATGAGCCAGCAGTTTCCGGAATCAAAATATCACCAAATGCGCTATTTTATCGGCGACGTGCGCGACAAGGAACGCTTATACAGGGCCTTGGAGGGCATTGACATCGTTGTGCACGCCGCCGCACTAAAGCAAGTACCGGCAGCCGAGTATAATCCGTTCGAAGCCGTCAAGACCAACGTCACCGGCGCGGCCAACGTGATCGATGCCTGCATCGACCGCAACGTCCAGAAAGTCGTGGCGCTGAGCACCGACAAGGCGGCGGCGCCTATCAACCTCTATGGTGCTACCAAACTCTGCTCGGATAAGATGTTCGTCTCGGCCAACAACTTCAAAGGGGATCGCGATCTCAAGTTCTCGGTGGTGCGCTACGGCAACGTTATGGGTAGTCGGGGAAGTGTCATCCCGTTCTTTCTTAACAGGCGGTCCGAGGGTGTCATTCCCATCACCGACCCGCGCATGACGCGATTCAATATCACTTTGCAGGAAGCGGTAGAGTTGGTCCTGTATGCCCTCGCTCACATGTGGGGCGGCGAATTGTATGTTCCCAAAATCCCCAGCTATCGCATCACCGATCTGGCCGAGGCTATCGCCCCGGACTGTCGACAAGAGGTAATCGGTATCCGTCCGGGGGAGAAGTTGCACGAGGAAATGATAACCGAGACCGATGCTCTGGCCAGCCTGGAATTCGAGAACCACTTCGTCATTTTGCCCTCAATGAGACTCTGGGATGTGTCGGAATACATGAAAACGTTCAACGGCCGACACTGTGATCAGGGTTTCGCCTATTCCAGCGGCACCAACTCAGAATGGCTCAGCGTCGAGCAACTGCGGCGGTTGATCCGGGAACATATCGATCCTAACTTTACTGCCGGTGACGATCCTCCCAAACACGAGGGCCACCGCGCGATGTCGCTGAAGACGATCCGCGAGGATCTTCAGGCGGTCGCAGCGGCCAAAGTATGACGTGTGTCACCACACAGCTACCCTTCTTGCCCTACGGGCGCCAGCATGTCGACGAGGAAGATATCCGGGCGGTGGTTGATGTCCTGCGCTCCGACTGGTGGACGCAGGGGCCGGCCATACCTGCTTTCGAGCGAAAACTTGCTGATTATGTCGGTGCCGCCGAGGCGGTGGCCTGTGCCAACGGCACAGCGGCGCTGCATTTGTCGATGCTGGCGTTAGGCATCGGACCCGGTGATGTAGTCGTTACCAGTGCCAACAGTTTTCTGTCTTCGGCCAATTGTGCTCGGTTCGTGGGTGC
Organism: bacterium; assembly: GCA_030619425.1. Lineage (GTDB taxonomy): Bacteria > Zixibacteria > MSB-5A5 > GN15 > FEB-12 > JAJRTA01. The sequence goes on along the minus strand of JAUXBJ010000038.1, from coordinate 4 downwards.
GGAT
>JAUXBJ010000236.1 GCA_030619425.1 bacterium | reverse complement strand
TCGCGGCCGTTCGGTGAGGAATCACACGAACCGGCAGCAGACCGGTTTGCTCAGTCCAAATACTGTATTCTCGGCCTAATCACAAGGCGGGGGCGGACCTCCTTCGAACATGAACTCACTAAGGTGTATCAGGTCCGCTATGTCGATGATCGATCCGCCGCTGTGGCCCACGTCTTCCCTGAGATAGCAACACCCTGCCAGTCCTAATAGATGCTCTTTCATAGTGGATTACTTGCTACAATTTAAGACATTCATGCAAGCTTGGCAAGAGGTGTGGCTACCGCCCAGCCGAATTTGCGGTCTCAAGAAATGGATAAGAATCGCCGAAATTATGACAATAGGTAATAGAAGGGAAAATCTTGTTGATACTAGGCAAAGCATTCGTAGAGGGCAACGACCAATTAACACCGATTTCATTGCAGTCGCTCAGGATCGATACTCTGTTAGACTTCGACCTGTATGTCAAGGTCGATGATGAGTACGTGCTTTATCGAGCGGCTGATATGCCCTTTTCGGAAAAAACACGCCAAGCGCTGCTTGACAATAATGTGGAGTACCTGTATGTCTCAGCGGATGGTAGGCTGGGCTATCAGAAGTACATTGAGATCCACATCCGCGATATTATCAGCGATGACACCGTCAGTGAAGCGACCAGAACCGATATCCTCTATGACACGGCCAGGCTTCTGATTGTTGATCTTTTCAAGAAGCCAACACTTATTGGGAACATTGAACGCGGTATGTCTCTCGTTGAGGCGACTATCATGCACAGCCTCCGGAGTGCGGACGCCTTTCGCAATATGCTCAAAGTCATGGCCTTCAACTACACTACCTACACTCACAGTGTCAATGTCTGCGCCTATACGATCACTCTCGCCCAGTTTGTTGGCATCGACAATCCGGACGAGTTGAAAAAGCTCGGTCTCGGTGCGCTCTTGCACGATGTCGGTATGATCAAGGTTCCGGAATCAATACTCCATAAGAACGGTCCCCTGACGGCGGGCGAAAGGCAACTAATTGAGAAGCACCCCCAATGGGGTTTGGAAATCATTCTGAAAACGGATATGATCCCCCGTGAATCGCATTATCCAATCGTGCAGCACCATGAACGAGAATGCGGTTCCGGATACCCCCACGCCCTCAAAGCACGTGATATTCATCCGTACAGCAAGATAGTGGCCATCGCCGATGTCTTTGACGCCATGACGACGATGCGGCCATATCGAGCCGCGAAGGATTCCTTCTATGCGTTGAAGGAAATGTACGACGATAAGGACGCTTTCGACAAGGAGCTGTTGGAACAGTTCACACGTATGATGGGCAAGCAGGAGGCTGATGAATAAGACTCCTATGGCTGGATCAGGGCTTGACTGATCTCCGGTTCTGCTCGCATAGCCCCACTTAGGTGGTTGTAAGAAAGCCGGTGCAGAACACCGGCTTTGCTAATCGTAGATTGGTGGCACGCGATTACGGCAGGGCCAGCCAGAAATCTCCGGAGAAGTGGCGTTGCGAGCTTCCCGGGTCGAGGTCGGTGTAATCGTCCAGAATGCCAACTCGTGTCTTCATCCGGGTCAATTCGCTCATGTCCAGATCCGCCTCATCGCCAGTGGTAAGATCGCGCGCCATCACCAGCGTGTAGCGGCCCGGAATACCGATACCAGGATCATAATTGTACACTGCCTGGACCTCCCAGCGGCTTTCGGCGGCCCAGTCAATAACATCATCGTTGATATACCAGCCGGGAACAGTCTGCGCCGAATCCCAGTTGTGTCGACCAGCAAGCACTTGATTGTAGGCGGTGTCCAAATCAAGCCGCTGGCTTCTTAGCAGTATGTCGTCGGTGAATTGCCACTGGTCGACGTGAACATAACGCGGACGTACTGAGTCCATAACGTTCCTTACGGGGTTCAAGAACGCCGCTCTGTTGGCTCCACCATCCCATGTGGTGTCGCCACTCGAAATCGTGCCGTCCTCAGCGAGGTTCAATTGCCCGGTGGTAAGCACGCGCCAACTCCAGGTGTCCCAGCCGTCCGTAGCACCTTCAAACAGAACATATAACTGATCCTCTCCCAGATGGGTCTGACGATTGAAGTTGAAGCCGTCGACCTCGATCAGCTTCCATTGTTCCCGCAGCATACTCAGGTCGGCGTCATCCCACTGGAAGCGCAGGTACAGCCGCCCGTCCTTCTTGATGGCCTGCATGTCTACGGAATTCGGTGCGGCCAACGCTTTGGATGGTCCCAGCGGCGATTTGCCGGGGCTGACCGGAAGAGAGCCGCTGATGAAGATTGGGATGCTCGTCGATGCCACCGACGTCCAGACAGCGTCATCGTACACCAACGGCGTGGCCGGGGCCGCTGTCGTGTCGGCTGTTACTGTGAGGGGCGGTGGCGGTGGCGGTCCGTCGTCGTCATCGCCACACCCGACAAAGAACAAGGTGCTCAGAGCCATTGTTGCTGCAATAAGTTTCTTCATTAGTAATCCTCCTGCGAGATTCTCACTTGTGTTTTGTACAAGATAATGCCGTCGACGTTGCGTGCAAAGTGAATTCTTTACTCGAGCCGCTTCACGACAATCATGGTCAAGTCGTCAAAAACATGCTCCGGTGATGCGAACTGTCTTACGGCAAGGTAGACGGCGTCAAGAATCTCTGTCGAAGGCCGCTCGCGGTTTTGGCGGACGATGTCGGTGAGGCGATCGAGTCCGAGTTCTTCATCGTCACGATCGAACACTTCGCTGATACCGTCGGTGTAGAGGTAGATGATGTCACCGGGGTTGATGTAAACCGGACGCTCTTCGTACTCCGCGTCGGGCGTCACCCCGAAGAGCGGTCCGCCCTCACGAAGATACTCGACGCTGCCGTCGGACCGCAGCAGGATCGGCAGACAGTGTCCGCAATTGGCGAAAGTGAAAACATGGTTCTTGGCGTCCAGCACCCCGTAGACCGCGGTCACGAAACTCCCGGGACGCACTGATTCGTAGAGCAGGTTGTTGACTTTGCGACAGATAGTACGGAGCGCATAGTTGTTGCGGATCTCAGCGATCAGCGAGGCTCTGAACGACGCCATTATCAGCGACGCCGGTATCCCCTTACCGGAAACATCGCCGATAGCGACGCCGTATTGGCCTTCCACAATCTTGATAAAATCGTAATAGTCTCCACCTACTTCGAACGAGGGTATGTTTCGTCCGTACAAATCGTAGCCGGGAATGTCCGGATGAACGCGGGGGAGGAAGCTCTCTTGTATCTCCCGGGCGATGCTGAGTTGTTCCTTCAGCTTTTGACCGGCAATCAACTGTTCGTGCAGTCGGGCGCGTTCGATTGAGACTGCTGCCTGTGAGGCAAAGGCGGAGGTTAGGGCCACCTGTTCCGGTGTGTAGGCGTTCAGCCGGTCACTTTCGAGATTGATTGCGCCAATCGTTCGATCATCAAGCCTGATCGGCACCACCACCTCACTCCTGGTGGCGTCACGTGAGTTGACATACCGATCATCAGCCGCCACATCCGCCACGATTATCGGCTCACCCGATTTGGCGACGTAACCCACCAGACCCTGGCCCAATTTCAACTGAATGCTGGGGCCGCTGGCCGTTTCGTATCCGGTGGTATACAGCGATTGGAGGCTACCTGTCTCCGGGTCGATCAGGAAGACACCGCCGGCGTTGAACTCAACCGCCTCTTTCAGAGCCTCCAGAATCATGTGCAGGACTTCATCGAGCCTCAAAGAACTCGAAAGCTGTTGGCCGATTTGCAAAAGCAGATCTTTCTGAAGAGCCTCGCGGCGGACCTGGCGGTAGAGATGAGCGTTGTCGATGGCCACGGCGATCTGGTTGGCCAGGCCGATCAACACATCCACATCAGCCTCGGTGAATTGTCCCTCCTGTTTATTGATCGCCTCAATGACACCGATCATCTGACCTTTGCCGATCAACGGTACCGAGATGAGCGATCTCATCTTGACCCCGCCGAGACGGCCGATTTCAAGGTCGACGCGCTGGTCAGTGGAAGCATCGTGGATAATCACCGGTTCTCTGTGGTTGGTCACCCAGTCGACAACGCCCCCGCCGACCTCACGGAAGAAGTGCTTCATCTCAAAATCCGAGGAGTTCATGAAGCGGACTTTCATGTCGGTGCGCTCGTGATCGACTCGAAGCACCAGGGCTGCCTCTGATCCGGCGGCGGCAATAACCAGGCGCAGTACGCGCTCAATCAACTCCTCGTATTCCAGGGTCGAATTAAAGACGCGGCTGGCTTCGAGCAGCAGTTTCTCGGCGCGGGTGTGGTCATGTGCGTAGTTCATGTGGTTGAAGGTACTCTTTACCGCCGGTTTGTCAAATGGAATGCTGATCGATGTGTACAGTTTGTGGTCTGATCAGGTGCCATCACCTACTCAAAGAATCGTTCTAGCTGAGGGTACCATTCGATCAACTGTAGAACCTGGCTGGAGTCCGGCTCCGGACCGAGGGCGCGCTTGAACAGTTGTGCCGCCTGCTCATAGTCCCCACGGCTGAAATGTCGCTCTGCCATCTCGT
>JAUXBJ010000280.1 GCA_030619425.1 bacterium | reverse complement strand
TAAACAAATACGGGCGCCAGTGGGTGGCGATGTTGTTGTTGCGTTGGATGAAAGTGATAAACGTCGGGCGCTTCGGTCTCTTCAGCAGCTTCATCCCCGCTTCTTCAAGGGTGCGGTCACCCTTCTTGTTGTTGCATTTGGTGCAGGCGCAGACAAGGTTTTCCCAGGTGTCTGAGCCGTTGCCGGTCTTGGGGATAACATGGTCGACCGTCATGGGGCCCTTGCTGGCACCGCAGTATTGACAGCGATGTTTGTCGCGGACGATGACGTTCTTGCGGGTGAGCATGATCCGCTTGTAGGGCACTTTGCGATAGCGCCACAACCGCACCACCGAGGGGCAGTCGAAGGCGTTGTCGACGGTGCGAATCTTGAGACTGTCGGCGGTTTCGATCATCTCCGCCTTACCCTGAAACATGAGCACGATAGCACGCCGCGCCGAACATATTGTGAGCGGTTCGTAGTTCTGATTGAGCATCAGAACGCTGCGATTGATTACGGATCCATTCGTTCTCATTTGTCTACTCACCGACGATCTACCGGTCACATCATATTGGACAGCGATGTATTTAAGGCCGCCCAATCGTCGCACTGTTTTCTAATGATATCGTCTCCCACGGCGAGGACAACAGTCCGACGGGGGTTATTTCCGCTAAAAGTACGCAAAACCGGATAGAAGTCCAAACGGTTTTTGGCCATTTGAGTGGACTAAACAGATTGACAAAATCGAAACCGAAGCCTATATTATACTCGTACTTTACGAGCACACGTAAAACCATTGGCCAGAAGGTTCAGCCGAATATAAAAACGCTAACGCTTTAGACAACGGTACCGCAAAACGCCTTTGTATGGAGGAAAAATGTCAAAGCGTACCAACCTCACTCGGATCCAATCCCCGTTGGGTCCATCGCGTTCATGTTTCTTAATGGTCCTGTGCATCCTGGTGGCGGCCCTCGCTGTCGGCACTGCTCAGGCCTCGACGGTTGTCAGAATCAATAACCTCAGCACCGTCCAGCCGGGCGACACAATCATTGTACCGGTGACGCTGGATAGTGTGACCGGCGGACTGGATATCGCCGGCTTCGATTTCCTGATCGCCTGGGAGCCGACAGCGTTCAGGTTAATCGAGGCGCAGGAGGGGCAACTCCTGACTGACTGTGGCTGGGAGTATTTCCACTATGTCGCGAGTCAAATGACCGATTGGAACGGTCTGCCGGTCAACATTCCTTTGGTGCGAGTCGTCAGTGTAGCAGATTTGAACAATGGCGACATCCATCCGAGCTGCCTTGCGACCGAGTCGGGCGAACTGGTCAGGCTTGTCTTCGAGGCCAGCAGCCACCCGATAAATTACGGGAACCAAGCGCCGCTTCGCTTTCTGTGGAACGACTGCGGCGATAACAGTATGGCCCTTGCTGATGGGACTCTTTTGGTTTCCGACCAGGTATTCGACGAGGGCTGGGACTGGAGCGAAGATGGCGACTTCCCGACCTGGTTCGGGGCGCCGGATGTCTGTCTCACCGGTGGCCCGGATACTCTTGACCCCATTCGTGAAATCGACTATTACAACGGTCAGGTTTCGTTCGCAGAGAGCGATACCAGCGGTGAGGCCGATGCCACCTTATACATCGCCGGCGAGCGATACACCTGGCTGGGCTGGCCGGTAACCGCTGAACTGGGCGCCCACAACATTGCACCGCTCTTCGAGGCCGGGGGTTTCGACCTGCTTATGCGGTACGACACCGAGGGTCTTGTATTCCAAAGTGCCGATCAGGGTACATTGCTGAACCAGTGTGCCTGGGAGTACTTCACTTATCGAGCGAGCCCCGACTCCGGGCTTATACGACTGGTGGCTTTAGCCGATGTAAACAACGGCGACATCCATCCGTCGTGCCTGCTCGATCAGCCCGGCCCGTTGGCCTGGCTGCATTTTGTGGTAGTCAATTCACCGTCAAATATCGGCCGCGAAATGCCTATTGAGTTCATCTGGATGGATTGCGGCGACAATGTCCTTTCCGATCCCAGCGGAGATTCGCTATACCTTTCCAGCGACGTCTATGACAGGTACGGCTTTGTTATTACGGCCGAAGACACTATGCCAACTATCAACGGTGCACCCCAGGGCTGTCTTGCCTCCGGTAGTGTCCGCAGGGCTGTGGACTATTTCAGTGGGATGATCACGGTGGCTACGTCCAGTCCGGAAATCTCCAACCGAGGCGACATCAACCTGAACGGCGTCCCGCACGAGATCGCCGATTACATTCTGTATGTGAACTACTTTTTCTACGGCCTGGGCGTCTTTACGATCAATGTCGAGGCCCAAGTCGCCGCTTCCGATGTCAACGATGACGGTATAACACTCACCTTCAGTGATCTGGCTTATCTCTATCGCGTGATCGTTGCCGACGCCGAGCCGATCTGGGACAAAGCGGGTACTACCACAGATACCGCCTACGTTATTCAGGATACGACGGTCAATTCGCTATCGGTTTCATACGACGGCAACCTGACCATGTTGTTCCTGACTTTCAATGGCACGGCGGAACCCCAGTTCTACGATTCGTCCGGCCTCTCAGTCATCTGGACATCGGACGGTGGTAATACGCGGATGATAATCTATCCGGGATTCGTAACCAGCGAAGGTGAGCAGTTACTGCCCACCGGCTTCCTCATGAACTACACCGGCGACGGACAGTTGGTGGGCGCCGCGGCTGCCTATGATGGACTGACTGGTGTACCGGCCCTGGTGCAGATCGGGCAGGGTGAACAGTGTTGTGTCATTCGCGGAAACATCAACCACGACCCGGAAGGCCAGCTGGACATCTCAGACCTGGTTTACTTCGTGTCGTTTATGTTCGGCCTCGGCCCGCCCCCTCCCTGTCCCGGCGAGGCTGACATCAACGCCAACGGACTGATTGAGATTGGGGACTTAGTGTCGCTCGTCGACTACATGTTCAACGCCGGCCCCGCGCCGGTACCATGTCCGTAGTAGCAAATACTCAGGGCAGGATCCCTGTGATCCTGCCTTCGTCTGACGAGCGAAGGCGTGGGGTCCCGAAGACAACGACCAGGAGGATCATTTGCTGTCCATACATAGAATGAAACTTGTCCACATTCTTGGCTTGCTGCTTGTCCTAACCCACGGCTCTGTCTTGTCCGCCACTATCCACGTCCCCGCCGACCAGTCGACGATACAAGCTGGCATTGATTCGGCCTCCAGTGGCGACACAGTTCTCGTAGCAGACGGCACCTATTCGGGAGAAGGTAATCTCAATATCGACTTTGGAGGCAAGCTGATTGTGCTCATGTCCGAGAATGGACCTGAGGCGACAATCATAGACTGCCAACAGGCTGGGAGGGCATTCTACTTTCACAGTGGTGAAGATTCAACAGCGCGTATTGAGGGGTTTACCATTGAGAACGGTGTGCCACCGGCCGAGACATACACTGGCGGCGGCATTCACTGCGAGAACTCATCCCCAAGTATCATTGATTGCATCTTCTCCAACAATGTTGCTGCGAGTTACACCTGTCCGGTCTACGGAGGTGCGGTGTATGCCTTTGGTTCTACAACTCATCTAAGCAAGTGCGTGTTTCAGGATAACGCTGTTTGGGATTACGACCTTTGGGGCGAGGGATGGGGTGGCGCAATTGCCGCCCAACAATCGATGCTTACAATCGACACATGCCTCTTTATTGGTAACAGGGCTGAATATGGCGGCGCTCTTTTCGCCTCGGAATCGTCTGAGCTTGCCGTTGAGAACTGCACCTTTTATGCCAATAGTACAGGCTTTGAGGACGCGGGTTCGACGCTCTTTCTTGGCAACCGGTTCACTCCAGATATATCCACGGCAACACTGGAGAAGTGTATAATCTCATTTGGAAGATCGGGAAGCGCCATTCAGTGTGGCGACAGCACTAACATCGCATCTCTCGCGTGCTGTAATCTCTTTGGTAACGCAGGCGGGGACTGGATCGGCTGCATCGCGGATCAGGTCGACACGAACGGAAACCTGTCCTCCAATCCGCTGTTCTGCGCGGTTGGAGATGGCAACCTCTTCCTTTCCAACAGCTCATCATGCGCTCCGGAGAATAATGACTGCAACGTACAGATCGGAGCCTTTCCGGTCGGC
>JAUXBJ010000250.1 GCA_030619425.1 bacterium | reverse complement strand
GCGTTACGGACCCTGGAATCAATCACTGCTCCGGCAGACCAGGATCGCTACAACCTATATCTGGAGCGCATCAGACAGAAGATCGATTCGCTGCCACCCGGCCAATAGGGCTTGTTGATAAAGTCTCTTTGGTTGTCATTGCGAGCGACCGCAGGGAGCGCGGCAATCTCATACTGTATGTCACCCAACGAATTGAGATTGCCGCGTCGCTACGACACGAGTGTCTTCGCTCCTCGCAATGACGGCTCTCGCGGTTTTTCAACAAGCCCAATAGAACCGGGCATCGCCCGGTTGAATTCTGAGCGAATAATCACCAGAAGTCTGAGTATATATGACAACTCGCGACGCGAGGAAAATGAAACCTATCGCACTGAGAATGCGTATATGTACCGATAGGGTCAACAGAACTTATGAGGCGCAGGTTATTATGAGAGTCATCGGAATAGTCATTCTTGTGGTCGGTCTGCTATGGTTCCTGGGCTGTGGCGGCCTGGGCATCTTTGGGGCCTTCTTTGGAGTTGTCGCCGGGTTGTTTGGGGTCTTGGCTGGGGCCTTCGCCGGACTGGCCGGGACCGTGTTTGGGATCATGGGAGGTTTTCTGGGTCTCCTTATGCCGGTCCTGGCTGTAGTCATGATCGCGACCGGGGTCGTCTGGCTGCTATCGCAAGCCTGAGCCCGGAACCGTCTTACGACAGCGCCGAGGAATCCCCAGACCCGGCCAGAGGCGTTTCTCAGAATCTGCTTGTGGCCGGTCGCACTCGTGGCCGGCTTTTCTATTCCTTTTTCCTGCTGCACTGTGTATCTTAGCCATGACAGCTTAACAAATCGCCGAAGGAACCATGAGTAGCATACATATCGCCAAAATCGCCCGGGAACTCAGCCTGTCAGCAAAGCAGGTCGAATCGACTGTGACGTTGCTTGATGATGACGCCACCGTGCCGTTCATCGCCCGTTATCGCAAAGAAATAACCGGCAACCTCGATGAAGTGCAGATCACCGCCATCCGCGACCGCATCGCGCAACTGCGCGAACTGGACAAACGACGTGAGGCTATCGTCAAATCGCTGGCCGAACGCGACCTGCTGACCGATGAACTGCAAGCGAAGTTGGACGCAGCCGAGACCATGAGCGTCCTCGAGGATATCTACCTGCCCTTCCGACCCAAGCGTCGCACGCGGGCCACTATCGCTCGCGAGCGGGGGCTGGAACCGCTGGCCGAATTGCTGTTCGCACAGGACAACATCGATCCGTACCACGAGGCCGCCGCGTTTGTCGACCAGGAAAAGGAAGTTGCGTCGGTCGAGGACGCTTTGGCCGGGGCGCGAGATATCGTCGCCGAGTGGATCAACGAAGCCGCCGACGCCCGCGCCCGAATGAGGGAACTGTTCGCCCAACGTGGCGCTATCAGTTCCACCCTGATTGCCGGCAAAGAAGAAGAAGGCGCCAAGTTCTCAGACTATTTCGATTGGGAGGAACCGATCAGGGAGGTCCCTTCGCATCGTCTGCTGGCCATGCGTCGCGGTGAAGATGAATCCTTTCTTCGGCTCAAGATCGCACCTCCTGAAGATGAAGCGCTGGCCATCCTGGAGGACATATTTGTCATTGGCAACAACGCTGCCTCGCAGCAGGTGGCGTTGGCGGCGCAGGATTGTTACAAGCGCTTGCTGGCGCCGGCCATGGAAACCGAGTTGCGCAGTCTTTCCAAGGAAGCGGCCGACCGCGAAGCTATTCGCGTCTTCGCCGACAACGTGCGCGAACTATTGATGACCTCTCCCCTGCCGCGCAAAAACATCCTGGCTATCGATCCCGGTTTTCGCACCGGATGCAAGGTCGTGTGCCTCGATCGTCAGGGATCATTGCAGCATCACACCACGATTTTCCCGCATGGCTCGGAGAAACAACGCAACGAGGCAGCTTCGGATATCAAAGCCATGTGTGCCCGGTTCAAGATCAACGTCGTCGCCATCGGTAACGGTACCGCCGGGCGGGAGAGCGAAGCTTTCGTGCGTGAGGTCGGTCTGCCCGATCACATCGTCGTTGAAATGGTTAACGAGTCCGGGGCGTCGATTTATTCGGCGTCCGAAGTAGCGCGCGAGGAGTTTCCCGAGCATGACGTCACGGTGCGCGGCGCGGTGTCTATCGGGCGGCGCCTGATGGACCCATTGGCGGAACTTGTTAAGATCGATCCCAAGTCGATCGGCGTCGGTCAGTATCAGCATGATGTCGATCAGACTGCCCTCAAGCAATCACTGGATGACACGGTGATGAGTTGTGTCAATACGGTCGGCGTTGAAGTCAACACAGCCAGCAAGCAGATTCTTACTTATGTGTCGGGGCTTGGTCCCACGCTGGCGCAGAATGTGGTGGCCTACCGCAACGAAAACGGGCCGTTCAAATCGCGAGCGGCATTCAAGAAAGTTTCGCGATTAGGGCCCAAGGCTTTCGAGCAAGCGGCCGGGTTTCTGCGCATCGCCGACACCAAGAATCCGCTTGACTCAAGCGCGGTGCATCCGGAGAGCTATCCCGTGGTCGAAAAGATGGCGCGTGATCTCGGCTGCACCGTGTCGCAACTGATGCAGGATGAAACGCTGCGCAGGAAGATCAAGCTGCACGACTATGTCTCCGGCAAGGTCGGCCTGCCGACTTTGACCGACATCATGGATGAACTGGCCAAGCCGGGCCGCGATCCTCGCAAGGAGTTCGAGTCGTTCTCCTTCGACGAATCGGTTACAAAGATAGATGACCTCAAAGCCGGGATGGAGCTACCGGGCATCGTCACCAACGTGACCAACTTTGGGGCTTTTGTCGATATCGGGGTACATCAGGACGGCCTGGTGCATATAAGCGAACTGGCTGATCAATTCGTGAAGGACCCGTCTGAGATCGTCAAGGTGCACCAGAAGGTCCGCGTCACTGTCTTATCCATCGACCTGGAAAGGAAACGCATCGGGCTGAGTATGCGAGAGCAGTGAGGCTGAACCGACGGCAAACCTCGATGTACGTCATTGCGAGGAGTCCGGTGAAGGCGGACGACGCGGCAATCTCATTTCCCACGTTATCGGGTGGCCCGGACGTTCGTCCGGGTTTCAAGTCTTCCTCGCATTCCCTGACCAACCTTGTTTGTCTGTCACCCCCTCTTGTCACCCTGAGCGGAGTCGAAGGGTCCATCTTCTCTTGTAGACGATCACACGGTAACAATGGGTTCGTTTTGGGACTTTTTATGTTTGCCTAACAGAATCAGCGTAGAATGGGTTCGTTTCGTGTATTTTTATATCCGGATAATAGGATCGGTGGTGATTCCGAAGCCTGCATGAGTAAGTCCTGTAGTCGATAATGGCGGGTTCGAAGGCGGCATCTACTTTTCTGTTAGCCATCGGCTGCTCCTTTATTGATGACTGTGCCATCGCTTTTTGGGGGTTATTGATACTGTTCTTGTGCGTGGTGTGGGGTTCTTGGTCGGTAGCGGAGGTAACACACCCCTAAATCCGCTCTCGAGAGGGGACTTTGAAAAGAGCTCGGTGCATAGTGTACGTCTTCGTGCCCCACATGGCTTGACCGTCATTGCGAGGCGCGCCTTGCGTGCTGCGGCAATCTCATTTCTTCGGCACCCCACCTAGGAAAAAAAGTGATTGACCTGATTGTCGAGTTTATCATAGTTTAAGCTAAATATCGATAAAGGGCTGGACTTTGAAGCGCTCGAAGAAGAAATTTCTAAAATCTAACAGGGGGATATTCCGATGATTACAAAACTCTTCATTTGTTTTGCGGTGATTCTTGGCACATCACTGCCGTGCACAGCTACCGTGAGCATGGTGGTGAGTACGTATGATGGTTTGGTCGTGGCTGCAGATAGCCGTGTCACTATAACGGTTGCGGATACGCCCCGCGTGTTATCGGACTTCGGGGAAAAGGTCAAACGGGTAGGCAGCCATGTCGCCGTCACATTCTCCGGAGCGGCGCACCTGTATGACACCGAAGCAGAGCGACGCAACATCGGGAGCATAGTCGATCAGTATAAAAGCAACTCCGCTATCTCCGACACCTGTTATATCGATCCCCGGTCCGTCGCTGTGGGTTTGGATTCTCTTCTCACCGACATCTACAATAAACACCAGAGAGTCAACTGCGATGCCGGTTTGCTGAAACTGGCGATATGCGGGTATAATTCGGCGGGAGAGCGTCGTATCTACAATCTCCTGTATCCTAAGAAGCGCAAGTCATTAACCAAGGATCGCCCGGTCGACATTTATGGGCTTCTCGATTCTACTTTTGCTTCGGGTGTTCCAGGTGCTTTTCCTATGGGGCAAGACGATGTATGGATGCGGTTGATTAAGGGTTACGACCAACGGCTTGATGACCACGAGTGGTTCCGAGAAGTTGAGATTATTGTTCCCGACAGCCTTGACTCGACTGTGGTGAATACGGATGC
>JAUXBJ010000360.1 GCA_030619425.1 bacterium | reverse complement strand
TTGTGGGCGGGGGAATCAGGAAAGACCTCGCGCCAGAGTCCAACAACCTGTTCTTCGTCGGCTTCATGGTAGCTGCGTATCGTTATCTCATTCATTCGATCATCCTTCGAATCGTGAGTAGTCCAAATGAACCGCATACCGGGTTACCCACCAGCAATCGCTGCCATTAAGTCTATTGATAAGAAGTTGACGCAGCCCTGGTCAATGATTATCCTCTTCAGCATTGACACAACATCGATGGCAAAACTGAAGCGGCAGGCATTAATCAAGGGTATACCGGTTTGTCATGGAGCCCGCCTGAAATAGGAATTGAGCAAGTAACGGAGGTAGTATGAAAGTCGCGGGGTTTAACAAATCCGGTAGTGGCGTGAGCATCAAGATCACCGTAACCGGTTTATTGGCGTGGAAGTACCAGTACTACGCCGATGAGTATGCGACGCTTGAATAGCTCAGTCCCAACATCAGTTTCGATGCCTAATGGCCGAGAAATATGTTCGGCTCCCAAAGTGTCCCGTGCTCAGGAACCGTTTGGGATCGTCTTAGAGAGAATGTAAAATAGAACCAGCAATCAGAGGAGGACCAATGTTACCTAAAGTGCCCGAAACCTACAGGCTGGTATACGGTTTTGCGCTTCAAGCGGCCGGCCTGAGCCTGTCGAAAGACCTAATGGATCGCTTCCTTGATGACAAGGTCGAGGAAGTGTTTGTCGAGTTCTATCCGGAACCTGACCGATTCGCCAAGTTTCGGAGTGATTTCCATGATGCCTGCAAGCGACTTATCCCCGGCGTCGGATGGACTTTGGATGAGGGTAAGCTAACACAGGGACCAAGTGGTGAGCAAGCAATCAAAGACTATTATGAGAACACCTTTATCCCGTCTATCTCATGATCCTGGAGGAAATAAGTATGACAAAAATCGACCGGCGATGGACCGTTGCGGTGGCTCTCTGTCTGGTCACAATGGTGGCGCTCCCGGCTGTTTCCGACGAGGTCGGCAAGCCGCGCCTTGGTCTTGCGTGTTTGACCAACCCGTCTACTGCGGGTGTCACTTTTGAGTGGGAGAAGAAACCTAAACTGAATGACATAGGGCTGAGCTTCGATATCGACGGGTTGTACCCTTTCGAGTACCATCCGGATGGATACGCGAGGCTGGACCTGGGAGCTTCGTACAATCTGGATTACGAAACCAAGATGGCAGAATCCACTTTCACACTGACCATTAGCGTTCGGGACCGCGCCCATCTTGACTCCCTGACCAAACGGGAGGAGTACGTGAAGGTTATCTCCGCTGTCCGCACAGGTACGAAAGACGACAAAGGCAATGATCTCTATGAAATGACCTATGCGGTATTCCCGTCGGAGTTCTACAAAGGATCCTTGAACTTCCACGTTTCGGGTGAGACTGCTCCCAACCCGATCAGTGAGGACTGGTTCGACGATGAGGGTCCCTGGAATGTGAATATCGGTTTACAGGCCGAACTGGATGTTCCCTTTACACGGATGGATCCTGTCGGCGAGTTGTTTAAGGTTGAAGATCACAACAGGGTGGGTGCTAACCCGCTGTCGCTGATCCTGGCGCTAAAATGGCTGGCGGTGCGAGAACCGGAGGGTTTGTCCGAATACAGAGCCGATTTCGGCCTTAAGTGGACAATCCCGCTTTTCTGGAAAATCGGCTTCTATCCGGAGTGGCAGGTGGGTCTGGCCGAGGATATCGGCATAGCGTCGTACTTCCGAGGGGAGGTCGCCGCTTTCTACAGACAACTTAAGGTGTTTGGGGTTGACGGCACTCCGATCATGTATGTGCGCTATGTCGATGGCCGCAGAGCGCCGAACTTCGAGCAGGTTTCGAGTTGGGAACCGGGTATCGGCATTGTGTTTTGAGGCGGTATCAACGACGTCTCGATCCTTGTCGTCACTCCTGGACTTGAATCGAAAAAAAACAGTGCTGCCAGGCCTCGCTGCCTGACAGCACTTCATCCAAATCAATGCTGGTAAAGCACTGCGTTTCTCCGACTCTTATACCACCAACTTCGCCATCAGGTTCCGAACATTCATGTCTTCGCAAGCAAATATCATATCCTTGACTTCTGCTTGGCGCTCCGGCGATAGCAGGCCGTCGGAGAGGGCATTGAATTTGGCGGTCAGATCGTCCATGGTCATCGGTTCGCGCGGGTCGCCCTTGGGATACTCGAGGTACTCGGAGTACTCTTTGCCATCGGTCGTCTTTACAACTACCTTCGAGGGCTGTTTGGCCGGGAACATCGCCTCGAATTCCTGGGATGCCACCCCCTTGATCTTGTCGATCACCGCCCAAATGCGCTTGTCCTTGAGTTTCTCCTCGGAGAACGAATTGGTGGTGATCTGATGATCGACCAGCGCCACCGCGACACAATACGGTAACGAATGATCTGCTGTCTCGCGCGACTCCGGACGGTATTTGTGCGCGTCAAACAGGATGTCACAGGCGCGAGCGATAGTGGTAACAGTAACCTCCTCGATCTGATCGAAACTGATATCGTGACTGCGGACGACGTTCAAGGTGGCCGAGATATGCGTGTGCGTCAGCGCTTCGGTGGGGAACGCTTTCATGGAACACTCCAGTATCTTGAAGCTATCCCCAAGACCGGCAAGTAACTTGTGGCTGTCCCAGTCGGGGCCGAATACATCCATTAACCCTTCCTTGCCCTCGAAGACAGCCTCGGTGCCGCTGTAGCCTTTCTGCGCCATGAGCGCTGCGAAGACGCCGCTCTGAACCGCCATCGGATCCACCGTGTTTTTCATCATAGTCAGTTTACCGGCGGTGGGGCAACCAATAGTGTGGTTGTGTGAACCGTTGATGCCGATCGCCATGACCATCTGATCGACATCGAGTCCAAGCAGCTTGCCGGCCACGATAGGCGAGACGAACTGGGTGAGCGTCGCGTGGTGCCATTTGCGTTCACGAACCCCCGGCACGGCGAACTCGCACAGCCGCTGCTCGAACTCGTAGGCGAGGACGATAGCGACGATGACGTCCTGCATCGAGACATCGACCATCTCCCCCACCGCCAGCGCCGCCGGGATCAGATCGGAGGGGTGTGATGGATCTTCCTTCCAATAGATGTCGTTGAAATCAAGTGCGCGGACCATCAGCGAGTTGACCAGCGTGGCGTTCACCGCCGGCATCTTATCACCGAAGCCGAGGAGGCTCGCCTCCTTTTTGCCACCCATCTCGGTGTAGATATCTCGCAGGATGTTAACGTCTTTTGTGTGGTAGCCGCCGTAGGCGCAGCCGACCGAATCATA
>JAUXBJ010000237.1 GCA_030619425.1 bacterium | reverse complement strand
GAACAAGTGGAACTTCCGTCATTGCGAGCAAAGCGCGGCAATCTCATTTCCCAGTGCCGTCAGGCGTCTCTGCCTGACGACCCCTTGCCTCATGTCACGCAGTTGTCGGGCAGAGAGAGGCTGTCCCACAAGTGCATGTTCCGGTGGTTCCTTCGATATCCGGGGGAGGTAGTGAGAACCGCCGGTTCCTTAAGCGTACTCTCCGCAACCGTTTGGAAAGATCGCCGGGGCACAATCTCGACTGCGTCGATCTCAGGACCCGGCGAAACGAACTTATGGGACAACCTCAGGACGTCTGCCGCCCACAAAACCTATCTATGCCTGGCGCTACTGCTCATGCTGGCTGGTAGCTCTCACGCCGTCGGCATCCGCAAGGTGCTTTCCTCAGATGAGATTCCCAAGCGACTCTTTATCGGCTCGCATTTTATCTTTCACGAGTCCGATTCCCTGTATCTCAATGGTCGACTACTGCAACGCGGTGATGACTACTCGTTCAGCACGAACCTGGGTGCGTTTGATCTTTCATCACTTGAGATTTCACCGAGCGATACCCTGATCGCCTGCTACCAGAAACTGCCGCCCTGGCTGGAGGTGAGCTACGGACGCAAACTGCCTCCGGCCTCCACGTCTGCGATCACGACTCCCCGACCACAACAACGGCCGGTTGGCATGCCGCCAGGAACATCGGCATCCGGTGTATCCATCAGCGGCGCCAAATCGTTTCGGTTCTCAGCCCGCACCGCCGGATCATCGGAGTTCAGCCAGTCACTGGACCTGACCATCGCGGGCGAACTGGCGCCGGGAGTGGTGATAAGCGGCGCCGTGTCGGATCGAGGCTACGACCCTTCCTACGGCACGGCCAACAGCCGCCTCAATGAACTGGACAAAGTCAACCTGAGGCTGACCTCGCCATCTGTCACGGCGCAGGTTGGTGATATCGAAACGGTCGACCGTCTGTCATTGGTCGCGCCCACGTCGCGCGCAGCATCCGGCGCCATGTTCGTTGTGCAAAGGGAGCGCTGGCATGTCGACGCATTGGCAGCCCGCCCCAAAGGCAGGTATGCCTCGGTGCGCTTCATGGGGCATGACGGTTTGCAGGGACCCTACGCAATCAGTGAATCCGGGCGACCGCAGCCGGTGGGGCCGCGCTCAGAACAAGTGTGGCTCGATGGTGAGCGGCTCGAACGGGGCGCCAACAAGGACTACACCATCGATTACCCGACCGGCCGCATCACCTTCAATGTCAACCACCCGATCGACAGCCGTCGACGTATTGAGGTCGATTTCCAACCACTGGCAAGCGGTTACAAAGGTGAACTATTGTCAACCGGGGGGAGCGCCGTATTTGGGGATTCATTGCTGACAATCGCCCTGGAGTTGCGTCGGGACGGTGACGATAAGGATCAGCCGCTGTGGGGCGAGCCGAGCACCGAAGATCACCGGCTGCTTGCCGAGGTCGGTGACAGCACGGCGCTGGCCGTGCGCACCGGCGTGCGACCGGACTCGACCGGGTCGTATATTCTGGTTGCCGACAATCTGCCGGACTCGGTTTACCAGTACGTGGGTCAGGAGAGCGGCGACTATAGTATCACCTTCAGTTTCGTCGGCGTCGGCGCGGGCAGCTATCGATTCCTGGGCGCCGACCAGTACGAATACGTCGGGACGGGTGGCGGCGATTACCTTCCGGTGGTCGCGCCGATTGCCCCGGAGCGTGCCGATCATTACCGCCTGCGCGCCCGGTTGAAAAACCGTGTGCTGGGGCAGATCAGCGCTGACATACGACAAAGCGTTTATGACCGCAATCTGTTTTCATCTTTCGATGACAGTGACAACGACGGGCTCTACTACCTTCTGCAACTGGACAAGAAGTTCGGAAAGTCGGACCGCACCAATGAACTGTCACTCGAAGTCCGTCATCGCCAAACGGAGTACCGAACGCATGAGCGTTTGAACGCTCCGGAGTTCCAACGCGAGTTTTTACTCCCGGAAAAATACGCGCCAACATCGGATGAGACCCTGTACCGTTGGCAGGGAGCCGTAACGCCGAGCCGATTCGTGACCGTGCGCACGGGACTCTCACGTCTCGAGTATGAGCACGCCTTTAGCTCGAACAAAGTCAACGTGAGAACTGAAATGAAGCCCCATCATCGCGTCGAGGCTGTGGCCGGGTTCGAAGGGATGAGATCGAGGTTCACGTCCGGGGATAGTACACAGCGCGGCAACGGTGAGTACGCAATGGGACAATTGCGATTACTGTTGGCCGACGACATAGCACTTTTCTCGACGTTAGAGTCCGACAATCGCAAACATGACTACCGTGGGGCCGGGCAAGGGACCCGTTACCAGCGTTACGAACTGGGTTTGAGTGGCCGGAATGAGAGCCTCCGATACGAACAGTACCGCGAGGACAGCCTGACCGGGCGGTGGCTTCAGGCATTTCAGCGCCGACGCGCCTCGTTGACGTCGAACCGGCGGCTCGGCGATCTCAGCTACCAGTTCATGGTGACACACCAGTGGTTGGACAGAGTTTTGTCCTCGGAGAAGAGTTTTCTCGGACGTTTGGGCTATCGCTATCATGACGGCAAACGAAATCTGACCGTCGACGGCGCTTATGTTGTTTCCACCGAGACCCGCAATGCCCGTGGCCTGACCTATCTGGAAGTGGAACCGGGGCGGGGGAACTTCATCTTTCAAGACGGAACCTACCTGCCCGACCCGGACGGCGACTACATCCAGGTCGAAGAGCTGCTTTCCGACCGTTCCCGCGTGCGGCGGGGCGAAAGAAGTTTTCACCTCAGGCGGGAATTCAGCCAGGTGTACATTCGTTTCGATTCACGCATCGAAGAGGAACTGCTCGATGAGGGCACAAGAAAATGGTACTGGATCGTTCCTTTTCTCTCGGACAAGTCCCAGCCGTTCCTGTTCTACGACCGACGATACGACGCCGATTTACGGTTAGCCAAGATACACAGTTTTCATGTAGTCAACTTGTCGTACAGCGAGGACATGCAGCAGCGGTTGGCGGCCGGTGAGGTCCGGCAGCGTTCGCACCGTAAGGAATCAGTTAGTTTGAAACAGGTGGTCGACGAACTGTTCCTTGAGGAAACGCTTGATCTCTTTCAAATCGATCGCGACCAGTCGTACGGGGGGGGCGGTGATGTTGACGGCTTCAAAGTCGGGTTGTCGGCCCGACGACGCTTCTCAGCTTTGGAACTGACTGTCGGTGGAACCTTTCGCCGCGCCGAATCATCGCAGGGTGAGCTTTCACGGATCTACCTGGCATCATTGGGAGCGCGCCGACAACTGGCCCGCAAGGGAGAACTACGCACGCTGGTTGAATTGTACACGCAGCGACTCACGAATATGGGCGCCACGCCATCTTACTTCCTGACCGACAACAAGCCGGGGAAACGTGGCGCAATCTGGTCGGTGCGTCTGAACTATGGTCTAAAGGGCGAACTCCGCCTCAATTTCTCGCTCACCGGAAGACACGCCGACAATCGCACGGCTCGTCTCACCGGACGCGGCGAACTGGTGGCTGGGTTTTGATGGGTATGGGTAGAATTGTACTATACATACTTCTGGCCGGGTGGTTGACCATAGATGCGGTCGCGACGCAAGTAGTATACCGAGGCGAACGACCGGTGACTACAAAGCAGATCGGACGTCTGGCAGTGGCACTCCCAAACAACGATGGTCTGGCCGACAGCGTAACGGCCTTACTGAGCAGCGAGGGATACCTGGATGGCCGGGCGGAGAGATCCGGTGACAGTCTTATCATCGACAGCGGCCCACGTTCGCGATTGGCGCGGATAGTCGTCAGTGGTGATTCGACTTTCGACATCAGAATTCACGATTACTTCACCCGTGGCAATCTGGAAAGCCGCATTGAAAATCAGTTGCGGCATCTCTACGGTCAGGGATACCACTATGCATCGATACAGATCACCGGCGTGCGACGGGAGGGTCTGTCAATCGAGGTCGATGCGACTCTTAATCGTGGGCCGGTAGTCATGGTGGCGGACGTGCGCTATCTCGGTTTGGAGCGAAGCCGTCCGGAACTGATTGCGAGACTCCTGCCGATTCGTCGCGGCGATACGCTGACCAATGAAGCTCTGCAGTCAGCCGAAGCCGCAGCCGATAGAATCGGCTACGTCACCTTCCGGCCGCCGATCAGGGTGCAGCCGCAGCCGGGGTACCAGGCCGCGGTGCTCGAACTGCAATTCGATGAGAAAAAACAGTTCCGGATCGAGGGAACCGGCGGCTACATCCCGGACAATTCAACCGGGCTGGCCTGGTCGCTACAGATGGGTTTCACTAACATGTTCGGAGACGGTCGACAGGCCGGATTGCTCTCGGAACGCCGTGAAAAAGGGCGCAACAGTCTGGCCCTGGAGTATCGCCAGCCATTGTTCCTGGTGGGCATGGGTGAACTGGCCGTGAGCGCGGCGACCCGGGATTACCGTGATCAGTTCTATGAGTTTACTGCTTCATCGCAGTACTCTTCCGGTTTC
>JAUXBJ010000147.1 GCA_030619425.1 bacterium | reverse complement strand
CTTTTGTTACCAGTCTGCTCAGACGGTTCCTAACCTTGTGCTTGACCGCCTCAGCGCTTTTTTCGCTGTTGGGACGGTCGACGACGGCGCGCGAACCGGTTTTGCCGGGGTCTGAGGGCGCCAGGCAGGACCTTTCGATCGCCAAGGCAGCGGCTTATTGGCCCTGGGTGGACTATCGTATTCAGGACAACGGGTACCTGTGGACAACTATCCACAACAACGGCGCCATCGGCAACGTCTTTCGCTATCAACTGCCCGACGAGAACAAGACGGCGCCTTCATTCTACCACCCGCGCTACAGCCGTATGCAGCACGGCTACTATGCCGCACTCTGGGTTGGAGGAGTGGTCAACGGCGACACTCTTGTCTCGACCGGTATAGAGACCGACTGGAAATCCAATACCTGGCTGCCGCCGATGGAATTCTGGCCGCCGGAATGGCCCGATGGGATAATAGAGACCCGGTCCAACGACCCCTCAGTCGAATACTATAGCCCCGATGCAAAGGCGGAACTGGAACAGATAGCCCACTATATTGATACCATAGAATCCGGTTGGTGGATACCGTACAACGATTATGATGCGCGCAGCCACCGGCCGTTGGGGCTGGCCGTGAAACAAACCACTTACAGTTGGTCCTACAAGTACATTCGCGACGTGATTATTGTCGATTACGAGATATCAAATGTCGGCAGCGACACAATCCACGACGCCTTTGTGGGCCTGTACTACGTCGGGTGTAATCATCATCGAGGTGAGCAATTCTACCCGCCCGATGATGACATTGCCGGTTACATTCGGCGGTGGCCGTACGAATTCGAGGAACTTGGCCACGAGACCATGAATATCGCGTGGCTGCTGGACGCCGATGGCTGGTCATGGTCGTTCCCCTGGGACATGGTGAGAACTACCAGCGCCTTCGCCATCGCGCCGCTGCGGATTCCAGGAGGCGCCAGCCTGTACAACTTCAACTGGTGGTATGACAATATCGGGACCAACTACAATTGGGGTCCGCGCAAGGCAGGGACACACGACTACCCCCTGCGGCTTTTCGAGGGAGGGCTCGGCGTGCCGCGAAGCGATCGGGAGAAGTACCACCTGATGTCCAAACCGGAAATCGACTACAGCGGTTACGAAGCGGCCCTCGACCATACTCATTACGGCTGGCTGCCGCCGCATGAATACGGTGATAATATCGCTGATGGATACCTACCCGAATTCGTGGTGTCATACGGACCAACGACGATTCCTCCGGACGGGGCGGCCAATTTCGCGGTTGTGATGGCGATCGGCAAGGAAGTGCATTACGACCGATCCGCATTTCGTGAATTGTTTGATCCATACCAGCCGCAGCCGTTCGTCGGTCAACTGGACTTTGAGGACTTGATAACCAACGTCCGCTGGGCCAAGCGGGTGTATGACAACCCTGGTGTGGATACCGACTTCGACGGCGACTCCGGGAAATACTTCGATCGTTTCGATTCGGTGGTTGGTGAAACGATCAAGGTTTACTATGAAGGTGATGGGGCGCCTGATCTCATGGGCGCCTCCCCGCCGCCACCGCCGGAAGTCAGAGTGATCCCTGAGAATGGTCGGCTTACACTGCGCTGGAACGGTCGGCTCACCGAAACCCATTTCGATCAGTTCAGCTACGCGCACGATTTCGAGGGCTACCGCGTTTATCTGTCCCGCTCGCCATCGTTCGACGAACCATCGGTGCTCTCATCCTATGATCACCACAACTTCAGTCGCTATCAATGGGATCATCGTCGTGAACGATTTATGCTTAAGGAACTGCCATTTACGCTGGACTCGCTTCGTGTTCTCTACGGTGACGATTTCGACCCCCTCGAGTTTGGTTACGGCATCCCTCTGCAGATCGACGATGACTCCTACTACTTCGTGTCGGTTGACTACAATGCACCCGATCTGAGTGATGCACGTCAGATTCACAAACTGTATCCCGATGCCGTCAACGACACCAACGATGTCGATGACCAGGGACATATGCGTTACTACGAATACGAGTACGTGATCGACAATCTGTTACCGACCGTGCCGTACTACGTGTCGGTGACGGCGTTCGACTTTGGGCATCCCCCCAAGAGCCTGGAACCTCTGGAATCGTCGCCGCACAAGAACATGGTTGAGGTAATGGCGTTGAAGCAGGCGCCTGACGTACTGGAGGAGGGGAAGCTGAACGTTTATTGTTATCCCAACCCTTATTGTTTGGACGGGGACTATGTTGATCGCGGTTTTGAGAATCGTGATGGGTCGTTCGCACCGTCTCGATCCGGCACGATCTACTTCGCCAACCTGCCGAACCAGTGTTCGATCTCCATCTTTACCCTCGACGGTGACCTGGTACGACGTCTCGAGCATAACGAGCCGGAAGGCAGCGGCACCGCCTCGGTGCATCGATGGAACCTGATCACGCGTAACACCATGTGGGTGGTGTCGGGGCTGTACTACTGGGTGGTTGAGTCGGCATACGGCAGCCAGATCGGCAAGCTGGCTATCATTAAGTAGATTTGTCGGACCATTCACGTACTGCAAATCCCATCAGACCGACTGAGATCACAAAGTACCTGCTCGGAAATGGACTGATTTTTCGTGGCCACTCACCACTCTTAGGCGTATACAAAGGAAACATGAAAGCAGGTTGAGGTACGAAGACAAGGAGACTGACGTGCGACTACTGCTGTTGATTATGGCAATCACAATAGTCCAGCCTGTCCAGGCCGGAGTTCTCACCGGGACAGTGACCGATATGGACACACAGGAACCCCTGCCGAGCGCGACCATCCGGGTGATGGGAACCGGACGTTCGATGCTTGCGAATGAGCAGGGCCAATACCGGCTCAGGTTGGAGCCTGGAACGTACCGGCTCAAGTTCAGCCATGTGGCGCACTATTCGGAGCTTCGAGAGTTATTGGTAACCGACGCAGATACCGTGCTTGATATACGCATGCGTCCGGCTATGATAGAAATCCCCGGCACAAAGATCTTCAGTCGCGCTTACGATCCGGCTCAGCGAATCATCCTCGAGGCGATCAAGCGCAAAAAGGAAATCCTTTCCCGGTTGCGAAGTTACGACTTCGACGCGTACACCAGGTTTCTCGTCCTTGATACGTCCAAAGCCGACTCCGAAAGCGTCGTCATGATTGCAGAGTCGCAGATGCAGGGTTTCTGGGAACAACCGGACAAGTACAAGGAGATCATCACCGCTCGCAAACAGACCTCGAATCTGGAAGCCGAAGGCAATCTGGTCACAATCGGCGAGATTCTGAATTTCAACGCCAACCGCATTGACATCGCCCGCTACAGCATCGTGTCACCGACAGCGACGGATGCTCTTGACCACTACAACTACTACCTTATCGACACTGTCTTCATCGATGACCAATTGGTCTACCGACTTGAACTGGAGCCGAAGAACAATGCTGATCCGCTGTTTGTCGGCACTATTGACATCGCTGATTCTTCATTCCAGGTAGTCGGGTTCGACGGTAGTTTCAGCGAAGGGTTTGAAACACCTTACATATCGGGCCTCAACTACCGTCAGCGCTGCGCCCAATTCGATAATGAATACTGGATGCCGATCGAGATAGGGTTTGTTCTCGAAGTCGATTTGCCGATCCCCGGTTTTCCCATTTTCTCGGTCGACTACGTCGCAGCACTGCACAACTATTCGTTCGAGGTCCATCATGATGACCGCACCTTCGATTACGTCCTGGAGGTCGATCCGGAGGCGGACGATATCGATTCAGCAACATGGTACGCCGGGCAGATGGTTCCAATGACCGCGTTGGAGCAGCGCGGCTATGAACGGATCGATTCGCTTAAGAATGCCCCGCGGTCCCTGGGCAGGAAGCTCAGGTCGGGCTTTGGGTGGCTTTTGTTGCACTCTGTATTCGACGATGACTTCTTCCATTTCAACCGCGTCGAGGGTGCTTACCTGGGCTATGGTGGCGTTCAGCGCAACGTTGTGCCGCGAACAACCATTTCGTACGGGGTTGGCTATGCCTTCGATCGCCAACGCTGGCAGCACCGCTATGGCCTTA
Source organism: bacterium (assembly GCA_030619425.1). Classification (GTDB taxonomy): domain Bacteria; phylum Zixibacteria; class MSB-5A5; order GN15; family FEB-12; genus JAJRTA01. Next base: position 1,699 of record JAUXBJ010000147.1, on the reverse strand, counting down.
CCTATAGACTCTGGCAGCGACGACAACTCGATTTGGGCATAGTGTACACCGACGACATCGTAAACCAATTCACGCTAATCTCACCCGGCTACAATCCCACAATCATGGCGCTGTTCGACAAAACCGATCCGCTGGATTACTACCGAAGTCGCGGAGTACATCTTGGGGCGCGAGGGAAAATCGCAAAGCACCTGTCGCTTGGAATCGGTTATGACGACCACCGGCATTACTCCGAGGTCAACCATACGGAGTACAGCCTCTTCCGGAAGAACAAGAAACACCGCTTCAATCCGGCCATCGTCGAGGGGACTCTTCGCAGTGGTCGATTGCAGTTGGCTTATGACTCGCGGCCACTTATGAAACTCAAGAATCAAGAAGTAACCATGGGGGCGATTCCGATGGTCAGGTTGGAAGCGAATCTTGAATTCGCATCGCCCGATCTGATCGACAACGATTTCGATTTCGTGCAGTATTCTCTGGAGCTGCGCCGTCGACAGCGCACACTCGGTATGGGCCTGACGACCATTCGTGCGGTGGTCGGCGGGTCGGATCGCACTTTGCCACCCCAGAGGTATTACACCATCGACTTTGGGGATGAGTTCTTCGGCAGTTCCATTAACTTCAAGACCCTCGGCGAGACGAATTTCAAGGGCAGCAGGGCGGCCTATGTTTACGCGATACACGACTTCGGACGGTGGCTATTTCGGCGCAGCAACCTGCCGCTGGTTCGGGACATTCCTTTTTCACTCAGCCTGCATGGTGGCGTCTTCTGGACCGATTTCGACGGACATGTTGCCCAGCCGGGCGACGATCTGCTACGTATCGCCCCGAAGATGTACAGCGAAATCGGTTTCGGACTGGGACGGGTGCCGCCGTTGAACTTCAAACTGTTGTTCACCTGGCAGCTTTCCGATTACGATACCAACCGCTTTACTTTCAGTCTGGGGAGTAGTTTCTGAGCGAAGTCGAAGGACGTAGACAACACGCCGACCATGAGTGCACGCGAAGTGAGAGAGACCCATTTATGGGTGGCTTGCCACTATCGGGATGGCATCCTACGGCCCACCGTCGCCGCCGTACCAGTTGGTGTCGATATCAGGATCGGGCGGGTCATAATTCCATAAGGAGTCAAGAGGCCCAAAGATAGTACTATCGTCATACATGTTGAAATCATCCGGGCACAACCCAAACCCAGGGATATCCATACGCAGCGCCGGGTGCGGACTCGCCGCTGCCAATTGATAGGCGACCGCCTCAACCACCTCCCATAGGCGGCGTTCAGTGCTGGTCGGAATCCGGTACAGTACGAAGCTTGCCGAGAACCTCATAGCGTTATCCAGCAGCAACCAGCCACCGAGAGAATCGTTGAGTTGATCCAGCAGTACTCGTTCGGCCTCGGGAATTAGCGGCGCATAACCGCTCGTCTCATAGCAGAAAGCCAGGTAGATCAGATTAGTGTGGCTGTAGTCGTAGCGTATAACCAGGCTCATAATCGTGTCCGCTGTTAGCGACACACTGTCGAACGTATCCGGACGGGTGTGATCCGTTTCGACCGTGATTGTATAGAGCCCCGCCGGCAATGTCAGATCGAAAGCGGATAAATCGTCCGTCTGAACAGCAGTGGTTGTACCCACTTCATCAGTGAATCGCAGGTCCGCCAGTCGTCCGGTTTTGACTGTATATGGCAACGTATCCGAAT
>JAUXBJ010000098.1 GCA_030619425.1 bacterium | reverse complement strand
GGCAAACGGCTGCGAAAAACTCCCCGGTCTCCCTTGCCATGCCGAAAGACCCATCCTCCAACCCGGCCTGCACATCCTCAGAGGTCCCACCGAAAAAGGCCAGCTCGAGATCATGAATCAGCCCGGCCGAGTTGAACGACAGCCCGGTAACGATATCTCGTCGCATTAAATCGATCAGTATCGGAGAGAGTCCCACCTTGATAGTGTGAGCGCCCAGCAGCAAATGAAACGGACGGTCCTTATGACGCGCCTTCACGACGTGGGAGATGAATTCCCTGAGGTCATCAGCCTTGAGAAAACGAGGCAGCGAATCGAAGAAATCACCCCCGCTTTTCTTCGCAGGTCGACCAAGCGAAGGCAACTGGGTCCGGTTCCGTCGTCGTGCCTGCGGATAACGCTTTACAAGATTAAGATCGATCGGAGTGCTCTTGCGAGATCGGCTGGACATGGTTCAGAACGCCTCGATTTCGCCCAGCGCGAAGTCCGTCAACTCAGCCGAGATCGATCCTACCAGAATCTTGGACTTCATCAGCACCGGCATCTTGAGACGGTCATCGGTCAGCCAGACCTTCAGTCTTCCCTCATGCTTGAAGACGCCGACCGATTGCGTCAGCGGTTCTACGACAATACAGTCGAAGTTTCCCGCTTCAACGGTGATGTTCTCTTTCTTGAGGACCTTGACCTCAAGTTCGTAGTTCTTGCCGTCGGTAAAGTTGTCCACGTACACCGACGTCCCGACTTTGAGCTCCTGAGTGCGAACAAAGTAAAGCACACTGACGGCATCCTGCACCCACGGCGCCACCTCGATAGTGTCGCCTTTGTACACGGTTCGGTGCTCACGTTGATCGAAAGCGTAAGTGCGAGTAGAACGATAGCTGCCCTCGCGAAGGGTCTTCTCAAAGCGCCAACTGAAAAGACCGATGGCATCAATGATCGATTCCACGCGGTCATCGACAGCGTAGAATGTGGAGAAGAAACTGTTGGAGTTGGCCCGAGTTACGATTTGATAACAGGGACGCCCCCCGTACTCGATCAACCGCGCTACCTCCATGGAAGCCATCCCGGCGTTGATAAAACCGTAGTTTATATCGAACGAGAACCTCTCACCGACACCGAAAGCTACGTTTTCGACATAGCGGTCAAACTCAAGGGTATCGCCACCGGGTTGTTCTTCCTCAGCCAGCGCCTGCGATATCTCAAACTGCAAAGAGGCAAAGTAGAAAAGAGGCGCCAGTCCGCAGAACAGAACAGCCATAGCGAGCGCCTTGTGCAAGAATCTACCGTTAGGCATTTGTCTTAGCATCAATTCTTTTTACAATTTCGTCCAACTGCTTGCCGAGATATTCTCCGATTTCCAGAAACGTCTCGTTGTACCGCTCGAGCGGCTGGCCGATGGGATCATCGACCCCTTCGCCCGATTGGCCGGGGTCGGGGAAATTCTTGAAGAGAAATGTCTTGTTCGCGGCCTTCTTGCGCAATTTCAGCACTTCGCCAACATGTCCAGAAGTCATACCGAAGATAAGGTCGGCGCGGTCGATCAGGCGGCCTGTCAACGGCTGCGACTGGTGTTTCGAAATGTCGGCGTCCCAGATCCTGGCCGCTTCGACAGCATATTTGGTGGCCGGAAACCCCGACGCACCTATTGTACCGGCCGAGACCACTTCGAACTTTCCCGGACGTTGCTTTTCCAGCAAATCCCTCAGCGCTCCTTCGGCCATGGGCGACCGACAGGTGTTCCCGGTGCAGACAAACAGTATGATGAACTTCTCGCTCACGCTGTCTCCTTGAGGACCGAGGCAATGCCGTCAGCAGAGAGGGCGCCCTCGCGCAGCAACTTTGTCCGGTCCCCTTGACACAGCACGACTGTCGACACAGTTCCGGCCAGACGTCCGCCATCAAGATACAAAGCCACATCGCTTGCGAAAGCCTCCACGATCTGGTCGATCGTCTCCGCTTCCCCATGGCCGGTCAGATTGGCTGAAGTTGCCGTCAGAGGTTTCCGCACTTTCTCAAGTATTGCCTTTACCACCGGTGACGATGACACTCGCAGACCAACCCGCCCGTCGCTCTCTACCGGTAATGTTGCTTCATCGGCTGCTGTCAACACCAGGGTCAACGGTCCGGGCATGAATCGCTTCGCCAGCCGTCGCGCCGACGGCGTCATCACACCATAAGTATCCAACGCCTCGATACTATCGACAAAGATTGCAACCGCAGCAGCGCGGTCACGATCTTTCGCGCGATAAAGCTTCTCCAGTGACTTAGAATCATCTGCCCGAGCGAGAAGACCATACCTTGTTTCGGTCGGCGCCACAACCAGATCACCCCGCAGCAAAAGGGCCACGGCTTGATCGATCAGCCGGCCCTGCGGGTTTTCGCAGTCGATTCGGACCACCGGACAATCAGTCATGCTGACCCGGATCGTGCTCGTAGTCAAGGCTGTCTCCCGCCGTCGCCGGCGATGTCTCGTAAAGGGGCACCGGTTCCTCCACGGCAACTGTAACCACCACAACCCAGGCGTTGGTATAGCCGGCCGCCCTGGCCCGCTGTTGATAGTTCTCGGCCGCTTCGCGCTCGGCGAAGTTGCCCACTCTCAGTTTGAAGTAGGGTACCTCATAATCCATGAAGACCGGGCGGTCAAAAATCTCCTCGGCCACTCGTAGTGCTGTTCGTCCCTCACCATAAACTTTGGTCGTCAATATCTGTACGCGAAACGCCTGGTTGTTCAAAGTATCGATTTGTTCATTGAGGTTCAAGTAACCTGTGTCGTCGCCGGTCGCCTCATCGCCTGTCTCCTGCCGGGACCCTCCGGCATTGATTGGCTGATCACTCGGATAAGCAGTCGGGACAACCTGTCTGTCCTGACTCGATTCCAACGGATCGTAACGCCCCAATTCCTCGGGGATTGTGCCGGTATCCGGCGGCGACTCCTCACCTCCACGTTGAGGAAGAATGCATCCTGCCCCCCAAACGAGCCATAGCGCCGTAACCAGGAGACTAAATATACTCGCGCGTTTCGTCACTCTCTCCAAGTTTCGCCAAGAGTTTCTTGATATCTTCGGCCCGCGTCTTGTGGGCAACCATCACGACCTCACCGGAGCGCACCACAATCATGTCGGAACAACCCAGCACGGCTACGATACCATCGCCCTCGTTAAAGACGGTCATCTCATACGAATCCAAGGCAACAACATTGCCGATCTTGACATTGCCGTCGGTATCTTTGGTCTTGTAGCGACCCAGGGCATTCCAGTCGCCCACATCGTCCCACACGAAATCAGCCTTAACGGTCAGCACGTTATCGGCTTTCTCCAGGACGGCAACATCAACGGAAATCGACGTCGCCTTGGTGTACAACTGCATTCGCGCTTCAATCTCAGACGCCTTGCCGATATGTTCGGAGTACTCCGTGAGGAGCTTGTGCATCTCCGGCTGGTGGTCCGCCAATGCCTTCAAGAAAGCCTGGGCCGTCCAAACGAACATCCCACTGTTCCAAAGATACTTGCCGCTGAAGTAGTACTCCTTGGCTACCTCTGTCCTTGGCTTTTCCGTAAAAGCTGAGACAAAGAACACCGGCTGGTCGGTGGGATGTTCATATCGATCGCCCACTCTGATATACCCATACCCCGTCTCGGGACGAGTGGGGACGATACCCAGAGTCAGCAGATAGTCACCGGACGATGATATGGCGGCGCTGCTCTCCAAAATCTTCAAGAGTTTCTCCGCCGGATTGATCAGATGGTCCGCCGACAGTACCACCATATTTGCGTGCGGGTCCTCCTTCAGGAGATGAACGGCGGCCAGCCCGATGGCAACGCACGTATTCCGACCGAACGGCTCGCTCAGGATGTTTGCCTCGGTGAAGTTGGGCATCGCATCGGTGATAAATTTGCTCATGGAACGGCTGGTGATAATCCGAGTGTTCTCAATCGGAATCAAAGGAAGAACGCGGTCAATCGTCTCCTCCAGCATCATCTTGTCGGACGTCAGTTTCAAGAATTGTTTGGGGCGGCTCGACCGCGACACCGGCCAGAACCGTTCCCCTTTGCCCCCGGCCAAAATCACTCCATACAGCACTATCAAACACCTCTCAGACGTTTTCGCACAGTTAATCGATCATAACAAGGTTCAACGCCCCAGTCAAGCAAAGATTCCCCCCTGAGAGCCCACGAAGCCGACCAACGGTAGCCCGCGCTTCTCACGTCCGCGTTGTTCGGGTGGTGTCGGGCGACCCGAGGTTGTCCCACGGGTGTATGTTCTGACGGTTCTTGCGACTGCCGAAGGCAGGCGTGTGAACTGCCGGCCCAGTGAGTCTGTTTGCAGCGACCCGTTGTAGCAGATCGTCGGGTCACACCGTCCCGCCGATGGCGGGACGCCAAGACCCAACGAAACGATCTTTCACAGCAACTACTCGGGCGGTGTCGGGCGACCCCGCCCGACACCATGCTCTCAAGTCTTGACCTGTTGAGCCGCTAGTTGGCGACCCCGCTCGAACGCCGTCAGGTTGATCTCGACAAACCTGGATTTGACCTTGGTCTTGATGGCCTCGTTCCACGACGCAATGTCGAACGGCAGATAACCGGACATCACCCCCAGAAGGATAGTATTCACCAGCCTTGGGTTGCCCAACTCGTGCGCGATTGTGTCGGCTTCAACTCCGATCACATTGGCCAGCTTCTTTTTCATACGTTCGAGAGCGTCGTAGGGATAGGTCAGGTCCTTTGTCGATGTCACTATCGCCGGTATCAAGGAAGTTGTGGACACGATCGCCACCCCGTCCTTCTTCATCCAGTCAACCGCCCGTAAGCCTTCGGCCTGTTCGAACGAGATCAAAACATCGGCCTGACCGTATGGAATGGTCGGCGAGAACACCTTGGGGCCGATGCGGACGTGCGAAGATACTACTCCGCCACGCTGGGCCATGCCGTGGACCTCGGATTTCTTAACATCCAGGCCCGCTCTGATGGCCACCTCGGAGATCAACTCGGAGGCAAGCAAGACACCCTGGCCACCGACACCCACTATCAGTATGCTGTGTTCATTGTTCGACATTCTCTCACCTACGCTTTCACAAATTGACTTTTGAGAATGATGCATTCTTCCGGGCAGATCTGAGCACACAAAGTGCAGCCGGTGCAAAGTGACTCATCAATAATCGCCTTGGGATGTCCGTGCTCGTTGGTCTCCTCCGCCGCGGCGATGGCCGGGCACGAAATGCGGAAGCATGCCGAGCAGCCGTTGCAGGCCTCCAGATCGACCACGTATGGTTCGTCCATGATCCTTTTCGGCATCAGGACGCACGGACGGGATGTAATCACCACCGATGGCTCATCGGCCGCCATCTCTTCTTTGATCGTCTTGATGCACTGGTCATAGTTGTACGCGTCGACTTCGCGGATACGCTTGACACCCAGCGCCCGACAGAGCGTGGGAATGTTGACCTGTCCGGCCTCGCCACCCATCAGTGACCGACCGGTGCCGGGATGTTCCTGTCCCCCGGTCATGGCGGTGGCGCGGTTGTCGAGGATAACCACCGTTACACTGCTCTTGTTGTAAGTTGCGTCCAACAGACCGGTGATGCCCGAGTGCATGAAAGTCGAGTCACCGATCACCGCCACCGCCCCCTTCTTGGAACCGTCGACCCGTTCCATGCCGATAGCAGTCCCGATCGACGCACCCATGCAGATACAGGTATCCAGCGCCTTCAGCGGTGGCAGGGTACCGAGCGTGTAGCAACCGATATCACCCGTCACCGCGACCTTGAGTTTCTTAAGCGCCATGAATACTCCGCGGTGGGGACAACCGGGGCACAAAACCGGTGGCCTGGGAAACATCTGTTCTTCGGGCGGCACCTCGGCAATGGCGATCTCTTTGAGAACGCCGGCTTTTTTCAAGCCTTGCGCCACCCGGTACGGCGAGTATTCGCCGCGATGACCGAAGAACTTCTTCCCTTCGACTTTGATCCCCGCCGCCAGTATCTGATCCTCATAGAACGGTTCCAGTTCCTCGACCACGATTACCTTGTCATGGCTCTTGACAAACTCAGCAACCATCTTCATCGGCAGCGGGAAACTCATCCCGAGTTTCAAGTAATCCAAATCCGGTGCGACTTCTTTAGTGTACTGATAGGCGATGCCACCGGTGATGATGCCGATTTTCGAGCCATTATTCTCGACCACATTGAACGGCGACTGCTCGGCAAACTCCTGCAACTTTTTCAGGCGCTCCCGGACCACCTTGTGACGTCCGCGCGCGTAGGCGGGAATCATCACGTATTTGGCGGCATCCTTCGTGAACTTCGTCTGCTCCGTCTTGATCGGATCGTTGATTTCCACGATTCCCTTTGCGTGCGAGATGCGCGTCGTCAACCGCAGCAACACCGGCGTGTCGAACTCCTCCGAAATCTCGTAAGCCGCCAGGAGCATCGTCTTGGCCTCTTGACTGTCCGATGGTTCCAACAGCGGCACCTGTGCAAACTTGGCATAGTGCCGGTTGTCCTGCTCGTTCTGCGAGGAGTGCATCTCCGGATCATCGGCGCACACGAGCACGAACCCACCCACAACACCGGTATACGAGTGTGTCATGAACGGGTCCGCTGCTACATTGAGGCCGACATGCTTCATCGCCACCATGGCCCGCGCGCCCCCCAGCGACGCGCCGATCCCCACCTCGTAGGCCACCTTCTCATTGGGCGACCATTGCGAATACACACTGCGATACTTCGCCGCAAGGGTTTCAAGTATCTCCGTCGACGGTGTCCCCGGATAGGCCGAGGCGACTTTCACGTCCGCCTCGAACGCCCCT
>JAUXBJ010000390.1 GCA_030619425.1 bacterium | reverse complement strand
CTGAAGTATTCAAGAAAGACCAGCAACTCTTTTGGCGTTTGCGTCCGGTTCGTACCGTAAGCTCGTATTTCTTTGGGGGTAAGAGCTACCGGATAAACTCGATGGGGCTGCGTGGCGATGAGATTGCTCGCCCAAAAACGAAGAAGCGCATCCTGCTGTTGGGCAACTCTTGCACCTTCGGGTGGGGCGTCACCGACGATCAGACCTACGGCCGGCAACTTGAGATGTTTCTGGAGGATGAATACAACGTAGTCAACGCCGGTGTCCCCGGATACAGCTCGGTGCAGGGGAAACGCTTCCTCAAGCAGGAGTTGCTGGACCTTCAGCCGGACATCGTAACCATCATGTTTGCCTGGAACGACCACTGGGCAGCCTCCAATCAGATTCCGGACAAAGACCAGCAGTTCCCACCGGTCATCGTGCTGACGATTCAGAACCAGTTGTCCCGGCTTCACTCCTACCGCCTGCTGAAAAAAGCCCTGCTGACCCAGGTGGAGCAGAGTCCTGATTCTCTGTGGGACCGTGATTCTGTCGTCTATCGTGTGAGCTATCAGGATTTTGCCGATAATCTCACCGAGATCTGTCGCACCTGTACCGATCGCGGCATCACGCCGATACTTCTAACCTCGCCAGCTCCCTCACCGGCCCGCTATGGCCAGAAGCGCGGTTGGGCGCCGGCCGTTCGATTTCATCAGTTATACAGCCAACAGACGCGCGAAGTGGCCGCGCTGCTGGACGTTGACTTGGTCGATGCGGCCGTCGAACTTGATCAGCATGGTGACGTCTACGACGACTTGCGACACGACTTCATCCACTTCAACGCACGCGGGCACTATATCATCGCCGAACTGTTAGCTCGGAAGATTCGCGCGCTTGAAGCTCCGTAACTACCCGGTGACACACTTCCACAGATTTTGAACGCGGTGGACATCCTCGTGTGCCGGTGCATGTCTTGCTGAGCGCAGTCGAAGGATGCATCTTTTCTCGTAGGTCGAAACCCCTGACCCGAAGGGGCGCCCTGAGCGCAGTCGAAGGGCGGGTTTCGACATCTTCGACCGCCAAGACAAAGCCAAAGAATCACGCGAAGCGCGTGATGTCGAAACTCCTCCTACGGCGGACCTTTGGCACAGGGGTTTCGACCTTGACTTAGAAGACGGTATCTACGGTTGGAGGACTGCAGGATCACAGACCGTTGCCCACATAATAAAAACAGTTTGACATTCCCCGGTTAGCGAGCGTTATTACCACCAAACGTTGTGGTGCCGTCCATCGGGACGGATAATAGGGAAGACGGTGCGAAGCCGTCGCAGCCCCGCTACTGTAAGGGCTACTCCGCAGGCCCGAAGCCACTCGTCACTGACGGGGAAGGCGCTTGCCGGAGGTTTGAAGCCCAAGCCAGGAAACCTGCCACGATCTCATCTTTGTTCGTTGCCGTCAGCGCGGGCTGACAGGTATCATCCCGTCGCCGGTGGCAGCCAGAGTGAAAGCCATGTGGCGATTTTTTGCGACGGGAAAGAAATCACCAACCATCCGACGGCTCCCTCCCATTGTTGCGGTGCGAACCGGTATCGTTGCGACACTGATGCTCGCTTTATTCAGCGCCGCCAATCTGTCGGCCCAGTCCAACACGCGCCTGGCCGGTACGGTTGTCAACGCCGACGATGGCGCGCCGGTTTCAGGCGCCGATGTGAACCTTCAGGGCACCTCATATCGAACCGGAACCGACGCCTCAGGCCTTTTCAGACTCGACAATATGCCACCAGGGAACTACCACCTACGCGTCACAGCAGCCGGCTATCAACCTTTTGAGATGGCTGCCGTGGAGTTGGTTGCCGACATCACGCGGCAGGTCAGAATCGTGCTCGAGCGGAAAATCTATTCTGTCGCGGGCGTTACCGTCAGGGGAAAGCGCCCGATTCATCGCGGCGACGTCGTCGTGGTCGACCGCCGAGAGATCGAAAGGCTGCACCCAAACGATATATCGGAGATCTTGGAATCAATAGAAGGAGTTCACGTCCAACAAACCGGTCCCGGTGGCCAAACGCAAGTACGCATAAGAGGCAGCACACCCGAGCAGGTGCTGGTTCTGCTGGACGGCCACAAGATAAACTCCTCCGCCAATGGCATAGCCGACCTGAGCAGTGTGCCGGTAGCAATGATCGAACGAATCGAGGTGCACAAGGGCGGCGCCTCGGCCCAGTTCGGCCCGGATGCGATGGGCGGGGTGGTGAGCATAATCACGCAACCCTCAGGTGTCGCCGAACCAACCAGTATTGAAACCGAAACAAGCCGGAGTAGCTGGCACACCCAGAGATACGAAGTGGTTCTGGTCAATCCTCTGAAATCGGTGACCTTCGGCAATCGGGTGGCGATCAGCGACAACTCGTCCCATGGCGATTTCGATTTCACATATCATGCATCTCCGGTTGACACCGTCTTCTATGGTCCGCGGGTCAACAACCGCAGCACCAGTCGCAATTACTTCCTCGGCGGCCGGTGGCAGTCCAGTCGCACCGGTATCGGCTACTCCCTCCAGGTTCACGATGCCACCAACGGTCTGCCGGGTCCGGCCTCGCGACCAACGCAGTTCGCCTTCCGCGAAGACGACCGGCTGCTCGCCGGCGTCCGATTTGAGCACCAACTGTCGTCGCGACTTCGCACCCAGTTGAGCGCCGGGTCTTCACGTTTCGTACAGTTCTTTCGCGATCGTTCGGGTCCCGTGATTAATCAGTACGAAACACGCTTCACCGAGAAGGGACTGGACGTGAAGGCGCTCTTCGAATGGCGGTCCGTCCGTTACCACCGGCTGCAGGTTGGTGGACAAATCCAACGAAACTCCCTTGACCATGTCGACTATATGCGTGAGG
>JAUXBJ010000095.1 GCA_030619425.1 bacterium | reverse complement strand
ATTGGACCACCTCTGTGAAGTAGCGGCGGAATCCGAGTAGCCACACGGTCGCGGCGTAGCATCCGAATACGATCGCTGCCGATCCAGCCAGCATCAGGGCGGCCGTCGTGTGAGTCATTTCTCCGGGGACCGGCAAGGTCAGTCGCCGGAAAACATAAGCCACCACGTAAACCACGCACCCAGCCGAGAACAGTCTGACCAGGGTAAAGGCGAAACTGTTTCGGACCTGGGGTGACCACTTCATCACGATAAAACCCATGAGGCCGAGACCAAACCCGACATGCGAAACTGAAGTGGCCAGTGAAATACCGGGATAACCCATCCAGCGAGGTAACAACGCTGTCGCAGCAAACTTGGTGAACAACATAAGACCGGCGAAAACCAGCACCGGTTTGGCCCAGCCTCGGGCGTAGCAGGCGCGAATCGAGGTTGAGACAATCAGCAGGGCGATGATCGCAGGCGCCAGCGTCTTTAGGATAGCAGCCGTCATGGCCACCGACTGGTCATCGAAAGCGCCGCGACGAAAAACAAAGTAGACCAGGCTCTCGGCGTTAAGGTAGAAGAACACGCCCAGCGGCACGGCGAATAACAAAGCCGCCGTGATACCCTTGCGATAGGCCACCGTGAATGATTCCGTTTGGGAAGTGTCGCCCGCTTTGGAGAAAATCGGGAACAGCACAGCACCGATAGCAAACCCCACGATCGACTCCGGCAGTTGTACCAGCACCTGACCGTAATTGAGCGCCGAGATGACACCTTCACCAAAGCTGGGAGCAAAGTAGCGGTCGATCAGGAAATAGGATCGGTTTATCAGTTCAATGAGAATCAGCGTTCCGGCAACCGACAGAAACAAGGGGGATTCCTTGTCGATCACCGTCGGTTTGAAATGTTTCAATGACTTAAGCGGCAGCAGGCGCACAGTTAGGTACAAATTCTGAATCAGGAGTCCACCGACGAGTCCGGCCGCTATTGCGCCCACGGAAAAACGCTGGTGCAACAGCAGCACACAGGTAATAGAGAAGATATTGAACAGGCTCATGCCGGCGGCAGGGTAGGCGAATGATTTCTTGACGTTTAGCAGGGCGCGCATGAATGCCTCGGACACCGATAGCAACACCGCCGCCGCCGTGACCCGACTGTAAAACACGATCAAGTCGAAATCGCTCGTTGAATAGTCGGTGCCCCATATCTTCATCACGTACGGAGCGAGCAGGACTATCGCCAGAGTAGTACCCAGCCCCATCAGCATGGTGAGATTGACGGCTGACCAGGTCGAGCGCCAAAAACTGTCGGTCCGTTCAGAGCCGGCCAGTTGCGCTTTTCGAGTGAGGTACGGTACGAATTGGTAGTAGCAGGCGTACCCGAGCACTCCCGAGGCCAGGGCGGGGAGCATTACCGCGATGAGGTAGAGATCGTACTGGGCGCTGGTGCCGAACTTGTCGGCGATGACCATCCCGCGAAGGAAGCCGAGAATTTTGGAAACGAAGAGGACCCATGCCACCGATAAAATCGCCGTGCGCAACCGTTGTGGCACCACTACCTCCCATCCAGAAACCGCCTGACGGCGTCCGCAATGAGACGCGACGGCCGCTTGTGTCTGATCAGATACGGCATAGGACGAACCGCCCGTTTTCTGCGAAGCGCCCGCAGCGCGCGCCCGACATCCAGTCCGACCAGGCGGTTCCCCCGGCGCAGTGTCTCGACCCATTCGGTTTCATCGCGCAGGGTCAACACCGGCGTGCCCAGGAACAGAGCCTCTTTCTGAAGCCCGCCGGAATCGGTCAGGACCGCGCGGGCCTGCATAGCACAAGTCAAAGTATCAAGATAGCTCAACGGTTCGCAGAGAATCAGATTGTCCTGATTCCGCAGACGCTTCTGCAATTTTGCTTGAATAAACCGCTTGCGAGTGCGCGGGTGAACGGGGAAAAGGGTCGGGATTGGCAGAGCCTCAAGCAGTTCAACCAAGCGATAGAGATTCTCGGGGCTGTCGACGTTGCCAGCGCGGTGGGCGGTGATGAGAAGGAACTCTCCCGGGGTCAGTCCGAACTGCCGTAGCGGTTTCTTGTTGGCCCGAATGATACTCTTCGAATCGTGCAACAACTCATACATCAAGTCGCCGGAATGTATCAGCCCGTTTTTGATCCCCTCAGCCCGAAGGTTCTTCATCGATACCTCGGTCGGACAAAAGTGAAGGCGGGCGAGGTGATCGGTCAGGCGTCGATTGATCTCCTCCGGCATGTCGTCGACAAACGATCGCATTCCCGCTTCCACATGGCCCACCGGAATCGACAACTTGGCCGCGGCCAGCGCACCGGCCAGGGTGCTGTTGGTGTCGCCGTAGACCACCACGAAATCAGGTCGGTCGGACAGGAGCACTTTTTCAATCGCAGCGAGCATGCGCCCGGTCATTACGCCATGCCGTCCGCCGCTGATACTGAGATTTATGCTGGGGCGGGGGAGACGTAGTTGTCGAAAGAACGTCTGCGACATGTTGTCATCATAGTGTTGTCCGGTGTGGACGATAACATGATGAAATCGCCCCGAAAGCGTCTTGGACAGGGGGGCCAATTTGATGAACTGTGGCCGGGCGCCGACTATGGACACGATTTTCGGTTTAGCTTTCATTTCAATCGAACATAGAGGAACTCAGACAGCAACTCAAGTTTAATACTGGGTCCGAATTCAACTGTGTGCCCACCGGTGTGACTGCTCTATAAAAGAAAAGGCCGGGCTGCATGCATTTTCCAGTCGCTTTTCGCCATCTTTGGTTATACTGTCACCGGTTGGAAACGTTGGCGTGGAGATATTCAACGACCGGAAGTGCCACTGTGATAACCAAAGGTTCCATATTCGACTTGAAGCGGTTCGCCATCCATGACGGACCCGGTATCCGGACCACTGTTTTCATGCGCGGCTGTCCCCTGGACTGTTGGTGGTGTCACAATCCTGAAAGCAGGCGGCCCGCCCCCTCGGAAGATGTCGAGGTCGGAACTAATTGTGTTTGCCGGCGAAGCAGAACCGCGCTGGCTGACGGCCCGGTTGCTCCTGAGCAGGTCATCGACGAGATGGCCAGGGATATTCCCTACTACGAGCAGTCAGGCGGCGGTGTGACCTTTTCGGGTGGCGAACCGCTGATGCAGTTTGATTTTCTGATGAAAATGCTTCAGTTGTGCCGTGGTCGTTCAATCCGTACGGCCGTGGACACGACCGGTTATGCTCCGACCGAGGATCTTGAGCGGCTCATTGACTTGGTTGATTTGTTCTTGTATGATTTGAAGATTATGGACGATCATGCGCACGAGCAACACGTGGGCGTCTCCAATCGCCTCATTCTCGACAACCTGAAGATGTTGGCCACTCGTGGCGCCCGTGTGATTATCCGTGTGCCGCTGATTCCCGGCATCACCGACACCGATCCTAATCTCGATGCTATCATTCAGTTTGTGAAGCCGCTACCCGGCGTAGAGGAGATCAGTCTGTTGACGTACCATCGTTACTTCCGTCACAAGGTAACCGATCCCGAACTGGCGGCAAAGTTAGCTGGACTGCAGCCCAAAACCCAGGCAGAAGTGTCAGCCATGTCGCAGCGGCTGGAAGCGCACGGACTCAGAGTGAAAATCGGAGGTTAACGCAAATGAATGAACGTATCCAACGACTGCGCCAGGCAAGCCTTGACGCTGTGGCGACCCTCTCGATAGAACGAGCATCGCTGCTTACCGAATTCTACGCCAGTGGTCAGGCGGACCGGGTCCCAACGCCGGTGGCTCGGGCGCTGGCCTTCAAGTACTTGCTCCAGAAGAAGCATGTGTGTATCAACGACGGTGAATTGATTGTCGGCGAGCGCGGCGAAGCCCCCAAGGCCACCCCGACCTACCCTGAAATCTGTACGCACAGCCTCGACGACTTCACGATACTGAATGACCGTCCCAGGATATCATTCGCGGTCGGCGATGAGGTTCGTCGGACACAGCAGGATACAATCATTCCCTTCTGGTCCGGCCGGTCGCTCCGTGATCGGATTTTTGAGGCGGTCGATGACGAGTGGAAAGCTGTCTACCGCGCGGGTGTCTTCACCGAGTTTCTCGAGCAACGGGCACCGGGTCACACGGTTCTTGATGACAAGATCTATCGCAAAGGATTCATGGATTTCAAGCAAGACATCGCGGCTGCTGTCGGCGAGTTGGACTTTTCCAACGATCCAAACGCACCGGCCAGGCGGGATCAACTGTTGGCGATGGCGATAGCGGTCGATGCCCTGCTTGGTTTTGTGCAACGGCACGCCGACAAACTCTCCGAACTGGCCCAACAGACATCCGATGCGGATCGTCGCGCCGAACTCGATCAGATGGCACAGATTTGTAGTCGCGTACCCGCACATGCGCCCGAGACTTTCTGGGAAGCGTTGCAATATTACTGGTTCGTGCATCTGGGAGTTATCACGGAATTGAACACTTGGGATTCTTTCAATCCGGGTCGACTCGATCAGCATCTGTTGCCGTTCTACCGCCGGGACATTGAGAGCGGTCGACTGACCGAGGAGCGCGCCCGGGAGTTGCTCCAGTCGTTCTGGATCAAGTTCAACAATCAGCCGGCGCCGCCGAAGGTCGGTGTCACAGCTCAGGAGAGCAACACCTACACCGACTTCTGCCTGATAAACGTCGGCGGCATCACGGCTACCGGCGAGGACGCCGCCAACGAACTTACCTACCTGATTCTCGACGTTATCGAGGAGATGCGTCTCTTGCAACCGAGTTCAATGGTCCAAGTCAGCAAAAAGACCCCAGACCGTTTGTTGAAGCGGGCATTGAAAATCATCAAAACCGGATACGGCCAACCATCGCTGTTCAATACTGATGCCATCGTTGCCGAACTTGTGCGCCAGGGGAAATCACTCGAGGATGCACGAAACGGCGGCGCCAGCGGCTGTGTCGAAGCGGGCGCTTTCGGCAAAGAGGCATACATCCTCACCGGGTATTTCAACCTGGTCAAGGTGCTTGAGATTACGCTCAACAACGGTGTCGATCCGAGAACCAGTGAACAAATCGGTGTCGAGTCCGGCGATCCCGCACGGTTCGAAACCTTTGATGAATTTTATGCCGCCTTTGAAAAGCAGTTGGCGCACTTCATCGACATCAAGATCAAAGGGAACTTGATCATCGAGAGACTTTGGGCGGAGTATCTGCCGGCGCCGTTTTTGTCGATCCTGATCGATGACTGCATCGCCAACGGTCGAGACTACAACGCCGGCGGCGCACGTTACAACAGTTCGTACATACAGGGTGTTGGCCTCGGCAGCATCACCGATTGCCTGAGTGCCATCAAGTATCACGTCTATGACAAGGGTACTATGAGCATGCCCCAACTGGTTACGATGCTGCGTGAGAACTTCGCCGACCATGAGTCAGCGCAGCAAAGCCTCCTGCTGGACACACCCAAGTACGGCAACGACGACGACTACGCCGACGATCTGGCCCGTCGTGTGTTCGAGAGTTACTTCCGATTGATCGATGGTCGTCCCAACACCAGAGGCGGGCATCATCGCATCAATCTTTTGCCCACTACCTGTCATATTTACTTCGGCAGCGTGGTGGGGGCGACGCCGGACGGACGCGCCTGCGGCACACCTCTCTCCGAAGGTATCTCTCCGGTGCAGGGAATGGACCTGTGCGGTCCGACAGCGGTTTTGAACTCGGCGGCAAAGATCGACCATTTGCGCACCGGCGGTACTCTCTTGAATCAGAAGTTCACGCCGCAACTATTCAGTGACTCAGACGGTATCGAGAAGTTGGCTCACCTCGTGCGAACGTACTTCAAGATGAATGGTCACCACATCCAGTTTAACGTCGTTGATACCGACACGTTGCGTCGCGCCCGGGAGGAACCGCACAAGTACCGTGATCTGATAGTGCGCGTTGCAGGTTACAGCGACTACTTCGTGGACCTAACCGACGAACTGCAAAACGAGATCATTCGCCGCACCGAGCAGGGAGCGTCTTGAGGAACAGTTTAGCTCACAGTTCCCATGCCGTCGGCATTTAGTCTCCGTAGGTCAGGAGCCCTGTGCTCCTGACGATATGCATCAGGTTCCAGGAAACCTGACCTGCAAGATTGCGCACATCCTTCGACTCCGCTCAGGATGAGGTTTGACATATGCCATGAGTGGCGTAGCGCGAAGAACAACCTGCGGTTGTCATGCTGAGCGCAGTCGAAGCGTGAACCTCCCCGATCCGATTTCTGCCACCTACTCCACTATCTGCTGCTGGAGTTCCTTGACGGCTGGTTCGAGAGATTCCGGCGTTACCGCCTGGCCGGTGAGGAGCCTCGACCACCTGACGCGAATCGAACTGAAGGCAATGTACGAAGTGGGCAAGATGAGCAGCAGGATGAAGCTGCCGAACAAAAGACCATAGGCCACCGACACCGCCATAGGTATGAGAAACTGCGCCTGTCGGCTGGTCTCCAAAATCAGTGGCGCTAGTCCAAGGGAGGTGGTGAGAGTAGTCAGAAGGATAGGTCTCAAACGGGTCAGGCCGGCATTGTGCACAGCATCGAACAGTGTCTGCCCCAATCGCAAATTTCTGTTGATCCGATCGACCAGTATTATACTGTCATTAATGATAATACCAGAAAGGGCGATGAAGCCGACTAACGAGAGCATGTTGAGTTGCAGACCCTGGATCCCGTGTCCCCAAATGGCGCCCAAAGCCCCGATCGGTATAAGAGAGAAAACCAGCAACGCCTGAGCATACGATCGAAACACCAGCACCACCAGGATAAACATGCCCGCCAGAGCGACGGGAAAGGTTCGCTTGATGGACCGCACCATTTTGGCCT
>JAUXBJ010000302.1 GCA_030619425.1 bacterium | reverse complement strand
TTCGTCGAAACCGGGCCCAGACCGGCGAATGTCATGGTCACGTCCGGTATACCGGCGCCGGTTCCATCACGAACATAGCCGGAGATCATCTGGTCTTCATCAGGACACGGAACAGCCAGTATCTCAACAGTAACCGGGTTTTCATCCGGATCATCGGACCAGACCTGCAACTGGCCTGTAACGGGACTGCCGCCGAGTTGATTCCAGTCAACTACCACCGACACCGTCTGGCTGCCGCCGGGTGCTACCGTGAACGAACTGGGATTAGCCGAAAGCCAGGATTGAGGAGAGTCGATATTGCTCACAACCAAAGGCGCCCCGCCGTCGTTGTACACGATAACGACATCACTACCGCTGACCGCTTGCAGGGCGGCGGCGGCGTTGATCCGACCAGTGCCCAGCAAACCTATGTAAGATGGATTCTGGGCATCGATATTATCGGTGTTGTCCTTGATGATCGTCATGACCTGGGCCGGGGTAAGGCTGCTGTTGACCGAGACGATCAACCCGACCAGTCCGGCCACATGGGGAGCAGCCATGCTGGTCCCGGACCAGCTTTCGTAGCCGTCACCAATGACCGTCGACCTGATGCTGACACCGGGAGCAGAAACATCTACCCAAGTGCCGTAATTCGAGAACGAGGCCCTGACATCGCTGTTGTCGGTCGCTGCCACCGAGATGGTAGTCGACAGGTTCCCAAGTGTACCGGGATCATCGATATCATCATTGGCGGCCGCGACACATACCACAGCACCCTGGTTGAAGGCATACTGCGCGGCATTCGACAGGACAGTTCCGGCGCTGTAAGAGCTGAAACTGTAGTTTATCGCACAGGCGCCATTATCAGCCGCATATTCAAAGGCGGCAGCGCCGTCTGCAGAGTACATGTGACCACTGCCGTCTGTGCCCAGCCACCCGGCGCGAACCGGCATTATCTTACAGTTCCAACCCACTCCCGCGACTCCGGTGCTGTTGTTGGTAGCTGCTGAGGCGATGCCGGCAACATGCGTTCCGTGCCCCTGTACGTCATCAGGATTGTTGTCCGGCGTGTTTCCATCTTCACCGGGAGCTACGGGTGCGCCGTCGACGAAGTCCCAGCCGCGGATATCATCGACGAACCCGTTGCCGTCATCATCAATACCATTACCCGGTATTTCCCCCGGATTGGACCAGATATTAGCTCCCAGATCAACATGATCCCAGTCCACACCGGTGTCAACGATGGCAATAGCTACCGACGTGTTGCCGTTAGAAACGTCCCAGGCCTGCGGCATGGAGATCTTCGGCAGTCCCCATTGCGAACTGTACTGAGGATCGTTCGGAACCACTACAGCGGTCTGAATGCAGTTGAGTTCTACGATCTCGACCAGCTCCGATTCGAAGAATGCCCGGGCGGCAGCTTCCAAACTGTACGGAGCTGTCACCTCTAGTATATAAGTATTGTTCAGCAGCGGCGAGCGGTTCAGGTTCCGGAATACGGGCCTCGCCTTCTGGATATTAAACTGTGCACAGATCGCGTCGATAGATTCCAGGCCGGTACGAAAACCAGCAGCGCCGTAGGTCGGCTCGATATCCTTCGTATAGTCAAACTTGACTACCAACTGGCCGGCATGATGCGGCATGTTGAAGGTCGGCATCCGTTTTTCCGGCGGTACGTACTCAAAGTCCGCTCCGAGCGCTCCGGCACTGCCGCGACACTCCTCCTCGATCGTCAAAGACATGGGCTCAACGCGAATGTCGGGATCGGCAGACTGCACGTCCACGACATACTCGCACCAGTTGTTGGCTTCGTTCGACTCAAGGATGACGTTGGTTAGGTCATGCACGACGCGTACAGTATGACTACCGGGAGTGGCAAAGGTAAATGGATAGTCAGTCACCCATCGGTAATCCCCCGGATTCATCGGCGTGCTGTACCAGGTCATTTGCGAATCGGCGTCGACATATAGGGTACTGTAGAAGTTCACCGTGGTGGCAGCGGTGCCTATGTTGGACAATCCGAAATCAATGTAGGCCGTTTCGCCCGCCGTCACTGTACCCTGGGTGGTGGTGCCTGCGACCCCGGATACGACTATCGGACCGTCCCAGCCGTCAATGGTATAACATGTAATGTCCGGGTCGAAGCACTCGATTACAATTGTTGCTACCTCGCAACTGTTGTTGTTCTCGTCACCCTCGGCAATCGCGTCGGTGTAATCGATTTCCAGCGACACGACATGTGTACCGGCTGTGTTGAACAGCAGCGAGTGATCGGCCACCCAGATGTATGTGCCGTCGTTGTGAGGCGCGTCCTTGAACCAGGTCGCCACAACCACACCGTCGACCAGCAGTCGGATGTAGTAGCGATCGGCCGTCGGCGCTCCGCCTGAGTTGCCAACTGCCCAGTCAACGAAGGCTGTGTCGCATAGTCGAATGGTGTCCTGAGTGCTGGTGCCGCGCACGGCCGACACCACGATGGGCCCATCCCACCCGGGCGAATAACAGTGCAGATCAGGCGGCACATAGGGCTCGTGCCAGTGGTAGGTGAAGCAACAAGTATTGTCGGTCTCGTTCTCCTCTGTGATGAGCCCGGTATAATCGGCCACAATGCAGATTTCGTGATCGCCCGCCGGCAGCGTTTGGAGGTAGTCGGGCACCCAGGTCCACCAGTTCGCTCCCAGGTCGTCGGTGAACCACTGGGTGATATAGCTGCCGTCGATGTACAGAGCGGTGTAGAACCGCCCGACGACATCGGCACTGCCGTCATTGATAACCGCCCAGTCAATATAGGCCGGCTCGTCACCGGTGAGACTGTCAGCCGTATGGGTGCCGGTAACCGAAGAGGCCACGATGGCGGAATCCCAGCCCGCCGGCGCATAGCAGGTCAGGTTCGGCAGCGGCACTTCCCAGTGCACCCAGAAATCTATGTAGTTCAGTTGCCCTGAGTCGGGGGTGTACAAGTCATCAACCCAGATACCGAACCAGTCGCGGGCGTCGTCACCATCGAAGAAGTGCGTGTTGCGCCAGTATAGATAAATGTCGGCGTCATCCTCGACGTCGTCGTCAAAGCCACCGTCGGTGCGACCACCGAGATTGTCATAAATCATCAATTCACGATCGGCCGTGCCGGTGAACAGATGTATCTCGTAGTCGCCGCAATAGAATGTGGCTGGATCACTGTAATAGGTTATCCGCAGGCGGTACTCGAGATTGGTCACGACTGCTCCGGCGGGTGCGTTTCCCATCGTGTCAATAACCCGCCGCCAATGCCAACCACCATCGGGGATGGGAGCATTCACCGAGCCGCTGGAGATCAAGAACGGATTGGCCCGATCACGATCCGCAGAGCCCGCTTCACCGGACGGCAGTTCGGCGTCAGGAACTACGCCTGCTTGCCCGGCGGCTTCTTCCGACATCGGCGGGAGTTGCTCCTTATCGAGATAGAGCGTCATTCTGGACACTCCGCTCCGAGCCGTTGAACCGTCGTCTGTCGCCGTTTTTTCGACACCAATCTCCGGATTAACCGGAGCCTTTTCAGCGTACGGTTTTGTGTCGACCGGCTGCACGGGCTCGGACGGTGTTACATCAACGACATCCATCCGTGCCGTCCCGACAACATCGATCGGCGCCGTCTCAAACACGGTCACCGGCGGCATGGTACCCCCACCTGTTGTGCTGGGCACAGTCACCGGTTCGCTTTTGGGATTCTCCGCCGGCAGGGAACCGGCCATGGCGACCAAAGCCATCGCCAACAGAATCATTGCCCATGAACGCTTGCTGGTCATGGATCCTCCTCGGTACATGTTTCTTGCTTCTTCCTACTTTCCATTGCTTAACCGTCTCTATTCAATTAGGCCGGTGTGCGCAGTCATCGATGCACACCGGACAAATCTTCCGTCATAGTGTTACTTCATCAG
>JAUXBJ010000106.1 GCA_030619425.1 bacterium | reverse complement strand
TTTGGGATGAGAATCATAATGACGTGAACGTAGTGAATGTGTACGATGGCCGTTTTAATGTCATTCTGGGTTCAATAACTAGTTTCGCTAGTGTCGCCTTTGATCAGCCATATTGGCTGGGCGTTACTGTCAATGGCGGTTTAGAACTACCTCGTATCGAAATGGCATCATCCGCTTATAGCCTCAACGCACGGACTGTTATGGATGATGCGGTAACGAGCGCCAAGATTCTGGACGGCGCAATACAATTCTCGGATATCGGGCAGAACGGCGCTAGCACTGATGAGGTCATGAAGTGGAATGGTAGTGCATGGACTGCGCAGCCGGGCGGCGGTGGGGTTACAGATCACGGGGATTTAACGGGCTTGGGCGATGATGATCACGAGCAATACTTACTTGAGTCTGGGGATAGAACTACCGGGACCCTTCGCTTCAATGACAGTACGATGACTGTAAGTGATGAAAGGGTGGTGATTGGGCAAGATGCGCTTGGTGGAGGCACTTCGCTGCTTTTGGTTGAACGCGGCTACAATACTGGTGGTGCGACGACGCTACAGGGGATTCAATTATTCTTAGAGAATCTTGGTGGCGCACCCATGGAAGGGATTTTTGCAAATGTAGAGAACAATGGTTCAGGCGGTGACTTGTTTGGCGTGATAGGACGTGCTAAAGCCAATGGAACCGAAGGCGATGTTGTCGGAGTCTATGGGAAGGCATATGGTGGTAGTAGAACTAGAGGTGTTTTGGGGGTTGCATCCGGGGCAAGTGGTGACAATTGGGCTGGTTACTTTCTCGGTGATGTAGATGTAAATGGGACTCTTTACAAGGACGCTGGGGGATTTAAGATTGATCACCCACTTGATCCTCAAAACAAGTACTTGCAGCACAGCTTCGTTGAGTCCCCAGACATGATGAATATCTACAATGGGAATGTAGTGCTTGATGGCAATGGATCGGCGACCGTAGAACTGCCAAGATACTTCGAAGCTCTCAATATGGACTTTCGCTATCAGTTGACACCAATCGGCGCACCTGGACCAAACTTGTACATCGCCCGTGAGATATCCAACAACAGTTTCGAGATTTCCGGCGGTGATCCAGGAATGAAGGTGTCATGGCTAGTAACAGGAATTCGCCATGATAAGTGGGCTGAAGAAAATCGAATTCCGGTCGAAGTCGAAAAACCGACATACGAAAGGGGTCTCTATCGCCATCCAGAGTTATATGGACTCGATAAGGACATGGCTATTGACAAAGAGCCACATTCGGAAACAGAATCGGAGTCGCGACACTAAACGGTTCGGTATGAGTGCTGTTTCGCTCACGTAGCGACCCTTAGGGCCAGGGGTTTTATCCTGCAAGACTGGTGCGCCTCGTTAGTACAGGGGCAGACGAGGGCGTCTGCCGCCCACAGAGCCTGGGTGGGTTACTGGTGTGCCCAGCCTAGTTCTCGCGCAACTGGAGAACCAGGTCGTTCAAACGTTTTCTGATGCGCGCCGTTTCGGGCTCATCCGGCGCCAACAATACGAACTTTTCGTAGTGGCGCACGGCGGCGATCGCGTTGTCACTTTTGTCTTCGAGGAATCCTTTGATCAGGTACGGATAGGGGAGGGTCGGATCGGAAGTCATTAGAGACATCGCCAGGGTGTCCGCCTCGTGGCTGTTACCGGCGCGATAATGGATGATCATTAAGTCGGTGAGAATCTCGGGGTCGCCGGGGAATAATTCGGATGCTCGCTTGACAGCCTTCAGTGCTTCATAGAACTGTTTCTGGTCACGATAGCAAATGTAGTTGTTCATGTGATGCACGCGGCTGTGCGGCTCAAGCATCAAACAAGTATCGATCTCCGGTCTCGCTTGCGCGTAGCGTCCCAGTTGGACCAGCACACTCACCAGCGTGGCCCGCGCCTCGGCCCAGTAGGGTCGTTTGGCTTTTATGCGGTACAACATCCGCAACGCCTCGTTGGGCTGACCGGAAGCGATCAGATCGCCGATACCGCGCAGATTCAGATAGTCCGACGACCTGGACGGCATCATCCACTCCCATTGGTTCGCCTTCTCCAGGTTTGTGGTGTCGAGGGGGATGGTATCGTTCGCTCGCGCCGAAGTATCCAGAGCGGCGTGCGATGGATCTTCATTTGGGGTCAGTGTTTCCGGGCTTACCTGCTCGTGGCCGGGGATACGAATGACTTGCTTGCGTTCGTCAAGGTGCCGTCGATAGAAGTAGGCATCGCGGAAGGCCAGACCGGCGTGCAAATAGTGAGACTCGTGCTTGTCAAGGTACTCCAAGGCATACGACTCTGTGTTGTCGATCTTCAGCAGTACCGGCAGGTAGCTCATTGGAACTATCAGGGCGAGTGCCGCCATCACTCCCAGCAGGCGACGTCCGTTAGGAACGTCGAGAGGGACGTCAGCCAGAAGCAGTCCGGTCAGAAGTGACATCGGGGTCATGTAGACAACCAGGCGGGGCAGATCAAACACTATACTGTGAACCGGATCCGTTATCACCATGACGGCGCCTCCGGCCACTGTCATCAGGCTAAGCGTCACCAGGTTGGCATCGGTGCGCAAAGTCGACAGGCGTCGCATCCATAAATACTTGGTCACGATAATCGCAGGAATGGTCAAGAGGAAAACTTGCACCACATCGCTGATGTGTCGAACCGAAAAGAGGCTATAATCGCCAAAGGGCGGTTTGCCGTGCAGGAACAAGATGAAGCGTGAAAACTCGAAGTCGCTGAATCCTCGTACATAGATAATCGCAAACAGTGCGAGGCAGGCAATCAGTCCGGACAGCAGCGTCAGGTTGGATAGCCTGTTTTTGTCTTTGCTCAGGTGTCGCGCTGTTACAAAGATCGCCGCGGGCAGAAGGTAGATCAGCCAGACGTGCAGGAACATACCGACAATCGTGAGAATCCAGACCAGAGCCAGATTCTTGCTGGTACCATGACGGTTCAGTCGGACGGCCGCCCAGGCCACCCAGCAGGTTATCGCGGGCGCCACCGGCTCCACGCCCACAAACCCGAAGTAGACGACCATCTGCGGACCGGCGAACATGATTACGAAAAGGAATGCTCTTCGAATCGCGTCGTGTGTGAATTCCATCGCGAGCTTGATGCAACCAATCAGCGCTGCCGCTGTTGAGAGGAACGCGAGGAATTTCCAACTCACCACCGCCGGCATATTGCGCGGCATGTCGAACAGTGAGAATGCAGCGTAGAACCACGACACCAGTATGGTAGCGCCAAACTCGAACCATCGGAACATGATCTTCGGCGCCTGTGCAATCTGCGCCACCCGCATGTTGCCGCCGCCCAGCAGGAAAGAGTCGTGTTGAAAAACGATGGTCAGCACGAGAATGACCGCCGCGGCGATCAAGACTCGCAGGCGTGTGGTGAAGAATCCGGCGATAAGCTCGCCTCGAGTAACCAGCAGGTAAACCAGACCGCCCAACAAGAGGATCCACACTGCGGAATACCAACCCGGTAGATGAGCCAGGTGGATAAAGGACCAGTTGTTATCGAAGAGGACGCCGCCGAGAAACCGACTGGCTACGAAAATCACCAGGGCGGCGAGCGCGAGATAGAAGCTGTGCGAAATACGCTTGTGATCGGTCATGGTATTGAAATCAGAATTCCTGACGGCCCTCCAGGGCCCGGCCCAGGGTGGCGCTGTCGGCGAATTCGAGGTCGGCGCCGACCGGGAGTCCTCGCGCGATGCGGGTGACCTTGACACCTAACGGCTTGAGCAGTTTCGACAGATAGATCGCGGTGGCCTCTCCCTCGACGTTTGGATTTGTGGCCAGCACCACTTCCGACACGTCCTCTCCAAGTCGGTTCAAGAGCTCTTTGATCCGGAGATCATCCGGGCCGATACCGTCCAACGGCGAAAGCCGCCCGCCGAGGATATGAAACATGCTGTTGAATCCGTCTACTTTGTCGATAGCGGCAGCGTCGGCAGTTTCTTCAACCACGCAAATCACGCTGCTGTCCCGCTTCGGATCCTGGCAAACCTGGCATGGGTCGCTTTCCGAGATGTTGAAACAGACCGAACAGAACCCAACTTTCTCCTTCACCTCCCGAATGATATCGGAAAGTTCCAGCGCTTCTTCCCTGGTCAGGTTGAGAATATAGAAGGCCAGCCGCGCCGCCGACTTGCGTCCGATACCCGGCATTCGGGCCAGCCGGTTAGCTAACCGTTCGACCGATGAGGCCGATTTGAACATGATACGCCTCTTAAACTAAAACGGAAGGTTCATACCTGGGATATTCAGGCCGCCGGTCAGACTGGCCATTTTCTCGGTCTGAAGCTCCTGGGCTTTGGCCCGGGCCTGACTTACTGCGGCCAGAATAAGATCCTGCAACATCTCGACATCGTCCGGATCGACCACTTCCGGATCGATCGTGATCGAGACGATATCCTGCTTGCCGTTGGCCGTAACTTTGACCATACCGCCGCCGGCTGTTCCTTCCACTTCGGTTTGCTCCAGTTCGGCCTGAATCTTCTCCATCTTGGCCTGCATCTGCTGCACCTGCTTCATCATGTTGCCGACGCCACCCTTAGCCATGATCATCTCCTGTATATGTTTCGCGAATCTCTATTATTCACCATTCCTGATGCCGATGATTTCACCGTCTACTTTCTCCAGCAGCATTTGCAATCGCGGCGAATTCTCAAGCAGCTTCTTTACGTCGATGCCGTTGCGGCGTTTTCTTTCTGTATCGGTCGACGAAACATCCTTCTGCCTCTCGGTGTCGAATTTTATACTCAGATTGGCAGCGAATTGATCTTTCAAACATTCGGTAATCAGGCTCAGATTGGTAGGTCTCTCCACCACCTGTTGCGCCACTGTGGCCGAACCACCGAATACAGCCAGGATTTGATTATCCTTCACCTCTCGAATCTGGACCATGGCCAGTTGAGAGGCCAGCATGCTGTTTTTCTGCCTGAGAAAACCGACAAACTTCTCCCAACCGGCGCGAACCATAGCCACATTGACGGCCTGCGTCCGAGACAAACTGCGCCCACCGGTGGCCGATTCCGGCTCACTTTTGACAAGTTTTAGTCCCGAGCCGGGCGGGAGGTCATCCTTTTTTTTTTCGGTTTGACCGAACAGGTTGCCCGTGCCGCCCGCGTTCGGGCTTTGGCTGAGATGCTCAAGGATTTCCTCGAATCGAACCGTTCCCTCCATCTCGGCCATCTTAATCGCAGCCACGTCCAAAAGCAGTCGCTCATCGAGACCGCTCTTGCTTTTCAGGTCGCGGTTGAGATCCATACCGATCTTGATCAGGCGAACGATATCTCCAACCGAGAAATTCTCAGCCTGCTGCGTGTACTCGTTCAGTTCCTCATTTGAGAAACCGAGCAGATCGCCGGCCTCTGTGTCGGTGGCCAGGATCAGCAGCAGCCGGAGATGTTCCAACAACTCAGCGGTGAAATCGGCGACGTCAGTACCGCCATCGACCACTTGCTTGACCAGCTTGAGCACTACCTTGCTGTCGCGTTCGGCCACCCCATTGATGAAACTGAACAGCATCTGACGGTCCACCAGCCCCAGCGCCGCCGCCACCGTTTCGTCGGTGATTTTCTCCGAGGCAAAAGCCGTCAACTGATCCAGCAACGACAGGGCATCCCGCACCGAGCCGTCGGCTTTGCGAGCCAGCAGCTTGATCGCCGCCTCGTCGATTTCCAGCCCTTCCTTGCGAGCTATCTGAGTAAGATGCACGGCGAGCGCTTTGACCGAGACGCGCTTGAGATCGAAACGCTGAGTGCGCGATAGAATGGTCTGCGGCACTTTTGTCGGCTCAGTCGTGGCGAACATGAAAATCACGTGCGGCGGCGGTTCTTCGAGCGTTTTCAAGAGAGCGTCGAAAGCGGCGCCGGAGAGACGGTGCACTTCGTCGATGATATAGATACGCTTCTTGCCGCCGGTCGGCAGGTAGCGGACGTTTTCGCGCAGGGTGCGGATGTCGTCGACCCCGGTGTTGGAGGCGGCGTCGATCTCGAGGACATCCAATGATGTCCCGGCGGCTATTTCTTTGCACTGATCGCATTCGCCGCACGGTTCGGGTGTCGGGCCGTTGACACAATTGAGCGCCTTAGCCAGCACCCGTGCGGTGGTGGTTTTGCCGGTGCCGCGTGGGCCACAGAAAAGGTAGCCCGACCCGACGCGGTCGTTTTTGACCGCATTTTGCAGGGTGCGACTGACATGCTCCTGTGCTACGATTTCTTCAAATCGCTGCGGACGGTATTTGCGGGCCAACACCAGATAGCTCATAGAAAGTCAATATACGCAAAAGGCGGGCGCGGGGGAATGATAATTTGAGAGCGTGTTCAGACAGGTGTCTGTCCGGGTGGGTGCTGTCGGGTGACCCGCCCGACAGCCTCGTGGCTGCACGGACTATGAAAACAACTCGGCGACTTTTTCGGAGGCTCTGAATGGCCTTTCCCTACCGATTTTCTGTGAGGTGAGAAAACCCGCTCGTTCCAGTCCCTCCAGATCCTTGCGCGCTGTAATCCTCGAGACCCCGAACGTATTTGAAAACGTCTTTATAGTGATCGGCGCCGAGTCGCGTACCGACATGTGCCGAAGAAGTTCGACTTGCCGGCCGTTAAGGCTGTACTCTGACCGCACCAGGTCAGCAATCCTGCGATTCTCAGCCTGCTTCCGCTGTACATATTCTGCAAACTCGCGTCTGG
>JAUXBJ010000371.1 GCA_030619425.1 bacterium | reverse complement strand
TATCGACACCGACCGCTTCAATACCGTACTGGTCGGCGATGGTCTGGATAATCAGCCCGACGGCCATGGGGGTCGGCATTATATCTGCATCGGCCCAGGACATTAGCTTCTTGTAGCCGGGTGCCTGAGCCATAACGTGTTCCATGAACTGCTCATGGATCTCCTCACGCGCTGGACCGAGATTCTCGCGCTCGAGCACCGGACGCAGGTTATCGACCTTCTTGAGGTCTACCTTGTCGGCCAGGGTTTCGACAACCATCTCTGTGGCGTCCTTGTTGCCCGCGTATATGATCGGTAGTTTGTACGAAGATCCCAAACGTGGTTTTGGGTCAGCCGCCGAGATCAACTCAGCAATCTCGACAACGTGGGTGGTGGTGCCGCCGTCGATGCCACCGGACAGCAGGATCATGTCCGGTCTCAGGGCGCGGATACGCTCGATCTGCTGGTGGGGGAGACGCTTGTCGTTGGAGGCGATCACGTCCATGACGATTGCACCGGCGCCCAACGCCGCGCGTTCCGCCGACTCAGCCGTCATGGAGCGCACCACTCCCGCGACCATCATCTGCAAACCGCCACCTGCTGAGGAAGTGGAGATGAAAACATCCGTGCCTACGTTGCCGTCCGATGGGCTGATGAACTTGCCGTTCTCATCCAGAATCTTGCGACCCGACAGTTCTTCCACTTCGGCCACGGCGTTGAGCGCGCCCATAGTGACGTCCTCGAACGGCGCTTCGACCGTGGTGGGCGCTTCGCCGCGAACCATCAAACGGTACTCGCCGTTGTGGAACTCGATAAGGATTGCTTTGGTGGTAGTGGAGCCGCAATCGGTAGCGACTATGACTTTGATATCATCGGGGTTGTCGAACTTGGCCATTAACTCTTCCGTGCTATCTATATGGTTTCGTTGCACTCTCTATCATTTTGGCTTTCAAGACAATAGCCTACTCACTGAGCCGGCTTTCCAGAACCTCAGAGCCAGAAATAATAACACAAAGGCAAGGGGTTGTAAAGAGGGATTTTTTGGGAAGGGGACAGGCAGGAATCGCCGAACAGGTCGGAGAAATTCTTGCTGACATTACCAATAAAGGCCACTATCATGTCAATGGTCTGGCGCTATGTCAGACGGAGTTGCATGGCTTAGGATTCGGCGGGATGAAAATCGGCTTTCGGTGAGACTTATGAACGAATGGGAATTCACAGGAGACGTGAGTAGTTGGATCAATGAGATTATTGCTTATACGCCTATTCCGCCGTTTCACCGTTCAAAGGTAGAGCAAACCGGTAGCGGCAGCCGGAAACGCCGCGACGTGACTCTGCTTGACAAGAGCAAACGAGCTTTGATAACAGGCGAGATCAAGCTCCCGTATCGGGCAGACGGTAACAGCCCCCACATCACAAAGGTTGTAAAAGACGCACGCAAGAAGGCTCGTCGAGCCAAAGCCCGCTTCTTTTTTACCTGGAATGTGAATGAGTGTGTGCTGTGGGAAACCGAGCCGGCTGATCCTTCAAAACTCGGCTTGGAGTACAGGTCCTGGCATGTAACCAATGTTCACAATGCGGCTCAGCTTGAACACCGTGCTACCGAAGATGAAATACAGCTCTGGCTTATCAAGTTCCTGCATGCCGTCGCGCGGATTCTCGAAGGTGCTGAAACCATCGGGCGAAAACCGCCGGACGTAAAGTTCATTGAGGCTCTTGAATCCTCTCTTCGGATGCCTATCCAATTCACCTATAACGAGCTTGACGCCCTTTGCAGCAAGAAACGAGAGCGTGTCCGAATCGAGAAATGGATGCGCGAGGATCAAGGTTGGACCATATACGATGACGCCGAGCGCATAAGAGAGAATCTCGAGAGGGCATCGCGATTTACCTGCTATGCACTGGTCAACAAACTGGTTTTTCACGAAGCATTACTAAAAAAGTACGGGAAAAGGCTGAAAAAGCTTCGTGTACCAGATGTCGTCGATACCGGCGAAAAACTCTGGATACATCTTGAGGGTTATTTTAGGGATGCTATAGAGGTTACTGGTGACTATGAAACTGTATTCGGTGAGGAACACCGATCAGTCGGCAACCGGATACCGTTTCATTCCGATGAAGCCGTTCCGCTGTGGCGAGCCCTGATCGACGAAATCCATGAATTCGACTTCACCAAACTTGACCACGAAGTGATCGGTTCACTATTTGAGCGTCTGCTGTCACCCGAAGAACGTCACAAGTACGGCCAGTACTATACACGCGTTGAAATCGTCGACCTTATCAACAGTTTCTGTATTCGTCAGGGTAACGAGAAGGTAATGGACCCTGCCTGTGGTGGCGGCACCTTTCTTGTGAGAGCTTATGCGCGGATGAAGACTCTCATTCCTAACCAACCGCACGCTGACATTCTGAAAAATCTCTATGGCGTCGACATTATGAACTTCGCGACGCATCTAACCACCATGAACCTGGCGGCGCGGGACCTGGAAGATAATGAAAACTATCCACAGATCGTTCGCAGTGATTTCTTCGATGTTGAGACGGACAAAGTATTTGCCACGCTGCCGCGAAAGGCTACGACGGTCGGCTCTGGAAAATCACAGCGGCGTGAAGTTGTAATGCCTAAGCTGGACGCAGTCATTGGCAATCCCCCATACATTCGGCAGGAAGAGATCCCCAATGCCAGGAAGCCGTTCTACAAGGAAATCGTCAAAAGGGGTGCATCTGTTTCGCTTTCCGGCAGGAGTGATATCCACTGCTATTTCTGGCCCCACGCTACGACCTTTCTTAAGCCAGACGGTTACCTCTGCTTGTTGACATCCAGCCAGTGGCTTGATGTCGAGTACGGATTCAAACTTCAGGAGTGGATTCTCAACAACTTTGAAATTCATGCTATCTTTGAGAGTATGCGGGAGCCGTGGTTTGTTGGGGCTCGCGTCGCTACGACGGTGACCATTCTCAAGCGACAGTCAGATGAAGCCCGGCGGATGAAGAACACTGTCAGATTCGTTCAATTGAGAGGACCAATAAAGTACATTCTGGAAAACGATGGGACGATTCCCGGCGCGGTGGGAGCAGCAGACGAGTTCCGGGACGAGATTATGGAACTCACTGAAAACACTGTGAAAAGTCAGTA
>JAUXBJ010000107.1 GCA_030619425.1 bacterium | reverse complement strand
TCAGGTTCGGGTAAATCGACCTTGATCAACGAAACGCTCTATCGTCTGATGGCCCGACGTTTCTACAGTAGCCGCAAAGCGCCGCTGCCCTATAAAAGCATCGATGGGCTGGAGCACATCGACAAAGTTATCGACATCAACCAATCCCCGATCGGGCGCACCCCGCGTTCCAACCCGGCCACCTACACCGGCGTGTTTACGCATATCCGTGACCTCTTTGCCGGTTTGCAGGAGGCGCGGGCGCGTGGATACCTGCCGGGACGGTTTTCGTTCAATGTCAAGGGCGGTCGCTGCGCCGCCTGCGATGGTGACGGTATCATTAAGATCGAGATGCATTTCCTGCCCGACGTTTACGTACGATGCGATGTCTGCAAGGGAAAGCGTTATAGCCGCGAGACGCTGGAGGTAACGTTCAAAGGGAAGTCGATCGCCGATGTGCTCGATATGACCGTCGATGAAGCCCTCACATTCTTTGAGAACATCCCGCGCATCAAGAAGAAGCTGTTGACCCTGGCCAACGTCGGGTTAGGCTACATCCGCCTGGGACAGCAGGCAACCACCCTCTCCGGCGGTGAAGCCCAGCGGGTCAAGCTGGCCACGGAACTATCGAAAATCGCCACCGGACGCACGTTGTACATCCTCGATGAACCGACCACCGGGTTACACTTTGAAGATATCCGGATGCTGCTTAATGTTCTCAATGAGCTGGTCGATCGCGGCAACACGGTGCTGGTGATCGAGCACAACCTTGATGTCGTCAAGACGGCCGACTGGATAATCGACATTGGTCCCGAGGGTGGCGACGAGGGCGGTCGCATTCTTGCCACCGGCACGCCCGAGGAGGTGGCCGAGGTGCGCAAATCCTACACCGGGCAATACTTGAAACAGGTACTGGGAGAGCATACGACGGTCAGAGAGAAGGTCGGCATCGTAACCTGACAGGCTTTTGGTCCCGAAGTTCGTTGGGGGCACTGGTAATCGGCTGTCGCATGGAACCCCTGCCGCGACTGCGCCGGATTAGTGAACCGTTTTTATGGGGAAGTCCTGCCGACCGACCGGTTGACATAGCCACCGGTTCGCGCCTATATTCACGGGATGAGCCACTGGAACTCGAAAACCCAGATAGGTTGAGATTGCGTGAAGCAGCCGGCTGACATCCAGGCGCTGTCAAAACGCATGTTAGAATGCGCCGGCAGTGGTGTGCCTCGAGCACAGTTTCTCAAGGAAGTATCTCAGATGCTGATCGCTCATGTCGGTTGCGACGCGGTGAGGTTAGTTCTCAGGGATCATGGCCGGCGCTACCGATCTGAACTCACTTGCGATACAACCCTGCCCTTCCGCTTTGAGGCGACGCCTGGTTTTCATGATGGCGGTACGGAACTCCTTTGGAGTTCAGGGGATAATGACGCTCTGGAGCAGTTGTGTCGTGACATATTGTACCGACGTGTAGATCCGTCGGAGCCATGGTTTACCGACCATGGCAGCATGTGGACGGGCGATATAAACTCCGTTCCGATTGCCGGCTTGCGCCAAGTAAGTACGGAGAAAGGGTTGGGGATACGAATCGACGAGGATTGCACTTCTGTCGCTCTGATGCATTTCGAGGCGGGTCGGGAATATGTCGGCCTCGTACAGTTGGCATCAAAGGCAGAGGACTTCTTCAGGCGGCAAGAGATTGAATCTTATGAACGCCTGACTCAGGCTATCGGACTGGCTCTGAGTCATCGGCGACTGCAAGTGGCGCTGCGCGAGCGGGTCAAGGAGTTGACCTGTCTTTACGGTATCGCCAAGCTGGTCGGGCGACCGGGGATTTCTCTGGACGAACTGTTACAAGACGCAGTGGAGTTGCTTCCACCGGCCTGGCTTTATCCTGATGTCGCCTCGGCCAGGATTGTTCTTGATGGTCGCACCTTTTTGACCGGTGGTTCCATGAAACCGGTTCAGAACATGAATGCCGATATCATAGTGAACGGAAAAAGGCGCGGTCTTGTCGAGGTCGGTTATGCCTGGGAGAAACCACAGCTCGACGAAGGGCCGTTCCTGAATGAAGAGCGCAACCTAATCGACGCTGTCGCCCGTGATATTTCGATCATAGTTAAACAGCGCCGGGCCGAAGAAGACAAATTGAGGCTACAGGAGCAATTGCGGCATTCCGACCGACTGGCGACAATCGGACAGCTTGGAGCCGGACTGGCCCATGAGTTGAACGAACCTCTGGCCGGTATTCTGGGTTTTGCCCAACTGGTAACCAAGGATCAGAGCTTGTCCGACCAGTCCCGCCAAGATATCGAGAAGATTATTGCATCGGCCTTACATACTCGTGAGGTAATAGCAAAACTTTTGGTTTTTGCCAGAGAGACAACTCCGGAGAAAACCCGGATAAATCTCAATTCTCTGGTTAAAAACGAACTGAGCTTTCTGGAGTCCAGATGTGCCAGTGGGGGCATCGACATTTTGCACAACCTCTCCGAAGATTTGCCGCTGATCATTGCCGATCATGGTCAGTTGCTTCAGGTGGTGACCAACCTCGTTGTCAATTCGATTCAAGCAATGCCGGAAGGTGGTCGCCTTACAATCAGCACCCTCTGTGATGATGGTCATGTGCTGTTGGTTGTTGAGGACACCGGCATCGGCATGAGCGAAAAGGTAATGGAGAAAATATTCAATCCCTTTTTCACCACAAAGGACATTGACCAGGGAACGGGGCTGGGTCTGTCCGTTGTTCATGGCATAGTTACTTCTCACAGCGGCGCCATTGACGTCGAAAGCGAATTGGGTCGGAGCACAAAGTTCACCGTGCGGCTACCTGTGGATGCATCGGCGAACAATGGAGAAGAAAGTAATGGCTAAGTCCAAGACGAAACATCGTATTCTGGTTGTGGATGATGCCCTGGAGACACTGGAAGTACTCCAAAGAAACCTGGCCTCACAAGGTTACCAGGTGTACACGGCGCTCGGAGTGAACGAAGCGCTCCAGGTTCTCGACACGGTGGCTGTTGATCTCATCATTACGGACTACAAAATGCCTCAGGTCAACGGCCTTGATCTGGTCAGACATGTGCGCGAGAACCTCAAGGACGCTGAGGTTATGATGATTACCGGTTATGCCTCGATCGGCGGAGCGGTTGAGGCGGTCAAGTATGGGGCCGAGGATTACCTGGCCAAACCATTCACTGACGAGGAGCTTTTCAGCGCGGTGGAGCGCGCTCTGGAAAAACTCCATGCCCGACGGGTGGCCTGGATCGGGGCTGACAAAGAGAGTTCGGAATCGTACGGCATCCTGGGCGAGTCAGGAGTGGTGCGCAAAGTATTCAGCGCTATCAGCAAGGCGGCCAAAACACCAGCCACTGTTCTCATAACAGGGGAAAGCGGAACCGGAAAGGAGCTTGTAGCGCGAGCTATTCACTATAGTAGTGCGCGCGCCTCGGCTCCATTTGTTCCGGTTAATTGCGGCGGCATCCCTGAAGGTTTGCTGGAAAGCGAACTGTTCGGGCATGTGAAGGGCGCTTTCACGGGAGCCACCGAAACCCGCGCCGGCTTTTTTCAGACCGCCGACGGCGGCACCATCTTTCTTGATGAAATCAGCGAAACCAGTCTCGCCATGCAGGTCAAGCTTCTCAGGGTGCTGCAGGAGAAGGAAGTCTGCATGGTCGGCGACGCTCGGACGAGAAAGGTCGATGCGCGCGTTCTGGCTGCCACCAACAAGGACCTCCGCAGTTTGATGGACAAAGAGCTTTTTCGTGAGGACCTCTATTTCCGCCTCAGTGTCATCACAGTCAATGTTCCCCCCCTGCGCGAGCGAGGGGACGACATCCTGCTCCTGGTTCACGATTTCGCTGCGAAATTCGCTAAGGAGTTGGACAAACCGCCGGTCAGGTTTTCCGATGACGCCCTGAGAACCCTGAAGGGCTACTACTGGCCCGGCAATGTAAGGGAGTTGGAAAACGTCGTCCAGAGACTGGTGGTGATGACCGACAGCGAGGTTATCGCAGCGTCCGACCTGCCGGAGTTGATGCGTTTTTCCGCCTTGCGACACACCGGTTTGCATCGCTCCCTGGACGAAGTGGAAAAAGAGCATATCCGCAACGTATTGGCCGATGTCAACGGCAACAAAACGCGAGCTGCCGAGATACTTGGCATCGACCGCAAAACTCTCAGAGAGAAGCTGAAAGAGAATAAGCCCTCGTGAATCCGAGCAGTTCCACCGGGGAATTTCTCCCCAGTGGTTCGTATCTCCCCGTTTATGGCTACTTGTTCTGGACAAGATTGAGACGGAATCGTCCTGTCCGGTGATTTCCTCCAACTAAACTCACCATCGCATCGCATTGCAATACAATGAGATAATCTCCACGGCAGCCCATCTCACTCGCTCACATTAGTCGCTCGAACTCGCAGCGCGTACATCGGCACACCGGTTGCTAAGAATGCCGAGTGTGAGTGCCAGGGTCGACGCATTCGGCGCCACCTGTAGGAGATAAAGACAGGTTGGAATTCTTGAGGATGAGCAGACGTCAACAGCTTCTAAACAGACTGACAGAGAGAAGCACGGATCACATGTTCTTTGTGTCAGGATTGCGATGAACGAGAATATCTGCAGCCAAAGGAGGTAGCAAGAATGCCGGATGTAAGAGCGAAAGAAGCCGGGCCGAAGGAGAAACTCGTAATGCCGAGTTCTTCCGAATTCGTCGGACTTTGTGCAACGTGCAACAACGCCGCGGACTGTGTCTACCGGAAACGTCGTGGGACGGATGCGATAGAATGCGAGATGTTTGATGGTTATGCGCGTCCGAATGGCGGCAATAGCAAAGGTATGGCTACAATAGCGACGACACTGGAAATGGCGAAATCCACTGAATTCAAAGGCCTGTGTGTGAATTGTGAAGACCGTGATACCTGCAAGCTTCCCAGACCGGAAGGTGGTGTCTGGCATTGTGAGGAATACAAATAGCGTATGCGGATGAAAGGGAGAAATGGCATCTGAGGAAATATCGACAATTGTAGAAAAGGTCGGCTCCAGTAAGGGAGGGCTTATCTCTATTCTGGAGGAGATACAGGCCAAGTACAGTTATCTGCCCGAGGACGCTCTGCGAGCCGTTGCAGAAGAGACCGGTCGCTCACTCGTCGACATATACGGTGTGGCGACCTTCTACCGAGCGTTCAGTCTCAAACCCCGAGGAAAGCATCTCATCTCAGTTTGTCTGGGGACGGCATGCCACGTTCGGGGTGGACCGGCCATTGCGGAGGAGATCGAACGGCAGTTGGGAATCAAAGCCGGTGAGACTACTTCAGACAATGAGTTCACGCTGGAAACAGTCAACTGTCTGGGGGCCTGCGCCCTTGGTCCGGTGGTTGTTGCCGACGGGCACTACTTCTCCAAAATGAAAATCTCGATGGTCAAGGAGATACTTGTTAATGTGCGCACCGGTCTGGATCGGGTTGAAATCGATACCGATCAGCGCGTGTTTCCGCTTGAGGTCAGTTGCGCCCGGTGCAACCACAGCCTGTTGGACCCGCGGAACGTGATTGACGGCCACCCGTCCATTCGGATAACGGTGTCTTTCGGCAACAAGCACGGTTGGTTCTGCCTGTCGAGTCTCTATGGAAGCTATGAAGTGTCCTCGGAGTATGATATACCCACCGACACCATCGTTAACGTGTTTTGCCCTCATTGCCACGCTGAATTGATCGGTGGCTCCAAATGCGGTGAGTGCGGCGCGCCGATGGTGCCGATGATCGTCCGCGGTGGTGGTGTGGTCCAGATTTGCTCTCGTCGTGGCTGTAAGGGCCACTTGTTGGATCTGGGTGGCGCCGCATCGGAATAACGCTTGGACCCAATCCGTCACGAAGTATGAGGAGAGATCGATAAATGAGAAAGCTTGCGTCAGTAGAGGGACTCGGCGATTTCCGCCGCCGGGTTCTTGCAGACAAAGATGTTGTATATGATCGGCCGACGCTGGTGGTATGTGCCGGGACGGGAGGGCAGGCAAGCGGCGCCAACGATGTCATCAGAGTCATCAAACGATATGTTCTTAACCGGAGCATGCAGGAGAAAGTCGCGCTCAGAATTACCGGTTGCCAGGGTTTCTGTGAGATGGACCCGTTCATCCTGGTTGAACCCGGCCGTCATTTATATCCCAGACTCAAGATGGAACATGTCCCGAGAGTCATCGAGGCCGCTGTGGGCGGTTACATAGATGAAGGCTTGATTTACAAGGAACCGCGTACAGAAAAACATTATCACGATCAATTGGACATCCCGTTTTTCAAAAAGCAAACGCGCACTATTCTCGGCTATAACCAGAACCTGGATCCGATAAGAATTCTCAACTACATCGAACTGGGTGGATATGCAGCGGCGGAGAAAGTCCTGTCCAATCCCGATCCGGAGTGGATCATCCGAGAAGTTCAGAAGGCCGGCATAAGAGGCCGGGGAGGAGCGGGCTTCCCGACCGGCAAGAAATGGGAACTGGCGAGAGCTTCCGGCAACGGCCATGAACAGAAATACATTATCTGCAACGCCGATGAGGGTGACCCCGGCGCTTACATGGATCGCAGTCTCCTTGAGGGTAACCCGCATGCCATCATCGAGGGAATGCTTATTGCCGGTATCGCTATCGGCGCTACCGAGGGCATAGTATACGTACGCAGCGAGTACCCGTTGGCTATCAAGCACACTCTGATCGCCCTGCGTCAGGCGC
>JAUXBJ010000282.1 GCA_030619425.1 bacterium | reverse complement strand
GGCACCTTTGAGATTGATGTCAAGTACCGTGTCCCAGTCCTTTTCATCCATTCGGATCATGAGACCATCGCGCGTGATACCGGCATTATTTACGACAATATCGATGCGTTTGAACTTGTCGGTAACGGTCTTGAACAGTTGGTCGATATCATCGGCGCTGGTTACATCGGCGCGACACGCGATAGCGGCGCCTCCGATTTCCGAGGCTGTCTTCTCACAGGCAGCCTGGTCGACATCGCTGATGACCACGTTGGCGCCGGCGGTTGCGAAACTCCGGGCTATCACTCGGCCGATACCGCGGGCGGAACCTGTCACCACCGCCGTCTTGTCCTCAAAATTCATAGATCCCTCGTCATTCCGTTGACACAGTGTCAGGCCGTCACGGCCACGAACGATTCAATATCGGTCAGCTTGTCGAGTGTTAACGATTGTTCGGGACGCATGTCCCGCTTGGCCAGTCCGCTAAGAACGCGTCCGGGGCCGATCTCGATTATCTGCCCGACACCGTTAGCCAGAAGGTAGTTCATTGTCTGTGACCATCGCACCGGCGATGTTACCTGTTGCACCAACAGGTCTCTTACGTCATCAGGTGTGGCCGCAGGTTCGGCTGTAACGTTGGCAACCACCGGCGCCCTGGGCGCGAGGAACGTCAGGCCGGAAAGATACTCTTCCAAACCACGGCGCGCCGGTTCCATCAAA
This sequence comes from bacterium, assembly GCA_030619425.1. Taxonomy (GTDB): domain Bacteria; phylum Zixibacteria; class MSB-5A5; order GN15; family FEB-12; genus JAJRTA01. Next base: position 3,395 of record JAUXBJ010000282.1, on the reverse strand, counting down.
GGCGAATGAAAAGCGCCTCCGACCTCAAGGATCATGGCTCTCCTGGCCCCGGCTTCTTTGGCCAGTTCGACAGCATATTCCACCCCCGCCACGGCGCCGGAGATTGCGATCTGCACTTTGGAATTGAAATTGGCCGGCACCACAACGCCTTTGGATGAGGCCTTTCGACAAACCTCTTCAACCTGATTCTCATCAAGACCCATCAGAGCGGCCATCGTGCCGGGCTGGGACAGGCACGCCTGTTCCATCAGGTCGGCCCGCTTGACCACGGCGCGGATGGCATCTTCTATGGACATTACTCCGGCCACGGCCAGGGCGCCGTACTCACCCAGCGAATGACCGCAGGCATAGTCGAATTCCGGCAAACTGTCTTTGAGTATGGTCAGCACAGCCAGCGAATGAACCAGAATGGCTGGCTGGGTGAAGCGGGTTCGCTTGAGTTCCTCGGCCGGACCTTCGAACGAAAGGTTCGCGAGATCAACGCCGATTTCATCGGAAGCCAATTGGTAAAGTTCGCGCACCTGAGGTGACGCCTCATAGAGATCGCGACCCATTCCGACGTATTGCGATGCCTGCCCAGGGAAAAACAGTGCCGTTTTACTCATTTGCCTACCACCTTACCAGGGCTGCGCCCCAAATAAGTCCGCCGCCGAACGCCACCATCAGAACATGATCGTCCGGCTTGATTCTCCCGGCGCGGTTGGCTTCGTCAAGCGCCAGGGGCACCGAGGCGGAGGAGGTGTTGCCGTATTTTTCGATATTCAAGACTACTTTATCCATGGTGACCCCGAGCCGTTTGGCCAGGGCTTCTATTATGCGCATGTTGGCCTGGTGCGGTATCACCAGCGAGATATCCGACGGTTCCAGGCCGGCCTTATCGATCACCCGAAAGGCGGCGTCACACATCTGGCGCACGGCCACCTTGAAAACCTCGGAACCGTTCATTGTAAGCTTGTCCGAACCGTCATAGGTGAAATCGGCCGTGTACGGATTCAGAGTACCGCCGGTCGGCATCCAGAGCAGTTCGCGCAGGTTGCCGGCGGATTTCATGAATGTTGAGAGGATACCACGACCGTTGGTATCGCCGGCGACTACAGCCGCGCCGGCGGCGTCTCCGAACAATACGCAAGTGTTGCGATCCTTGTAGTTGGTGATGCTCGACAGTCGCTCCACACCGATCACCGCCACCTTTTTGTAGGTGCCGGTCTCAATGAATGCGCGAGCTATGGACAGTCCATTGATGAAGCCGGTGCAGGCAGCCAGTGCATCAAAGGCGACGGCGTTGGGGAACCCCATTTTTTCCTGGACAACGCAGGCTGTCGAGGGAAGCCGGTAGTCGGGGGTTACGGTGCCGACAATAACGGCTTCGATTTCATCGTGGGGACACTGCGCCATGTCGATCGCCTGGCGGAGCGCCGCAACGGCCATGTCCGAAGTGCTTATGCCGTTATCGGCGATGCGTCGTTCCCGGATACCGGTGCGGGTAACGATCCATTCGTCCGAGGTGTCGACTATTTTCTCGAAATCAGCGTTGGTCATTCGCCGTGGAGGCACGAACGATCCCGTTCCGATTATTTTGGCTCTCATCTTTTGTGCCATTGGTCCGTCCAAAATGGTTTGTTACCAGTTCGTCCTTGATACGTTTCAGCAGATTCTTTGATGCCAGATTTTGTGCCAGCCGGACACCGTTGCAAATGGCGCGGGAGTTGGAAGCGCCATGGCAAACGATCACGACACCGCTAACACCGAGGAGCGGCGCACCCCCGGCTTCCTCATAATCGAACAGGTTGCGCATCCTGCGCAGAAACGGCAAGAGCAGCGTAGCGCCGACACGTGAGAAGATATTGGTCTGGACTTGGCGCTGCATCGACTTGACCAGCATCGGCCGAATTGACTCAGCAAACTTCAGAAGTATGTTACCCGTGAAACCGTCGGTCACGGCGACATTGACGGTACCGGAGAGGATATCCCGCCCCTCGACATTGCCGACGAAGTTGATTTTTGAGTTCTTTAACAGTTTCAGCGCGTTGAAAATAAGCTCGTTCCCTTTGCTGCGTTCTTCGCCGATCGAAATCAATCCGACCCGCGGCGCCTCCTGACCGAATACCACCGAATAGTATACCGAGCCCATCACCGCAAACTGTGAAATGTGCGTCGGTTTGCAGTCGGCATTGGCGCCGACATCAAGGACCACGGTCGGTCGGCCGGTCCAGGTGGGAAAAACGGAAGTTATGGCCGGACGACTCACGCCCTCCATGCGGCCCAGAGTCAACAGTGACGTACCCATGACAGCGCCCGTGTTGCCGGGCGAAACAAAGCCATCCGCCTTTTTATCGCGCAGAAGTCTCAGACCGACGCGGATGGAGCTATCGCGCATACGAACACCCTCGGACGCCGAGACTTCCATCGGCACCGCTTCGTCGGCATGTTCGACAGAGATGTTGGCGGGTATCTCCGGCAGTGCCTGAAGCCGTCGTTCGATAATCTCGCGACGGCCGACCAGCGTTACGTGCAGAGAGTCACCAGCACTCTTGGCAGCTTCCAAGCCGCCGTCGATTATGCCTTCCTCACCGCTGTCGGCGCCCATCACATCCAGCGCAATGTTATGACGCTTTGATTCTGTCATCAAACTCCGATACCGGTTAGCTCAGTTGTTGGTGTCGGCTACGTGCTACGACCCCTGACTGGGCGCATACACTTCGCGACCATCGTAGTATCCACATTGCGGACAGATGTGATGCGGCAGCCGTGCCTGGTGGCAGTGCGCGCATTCCACCACATTGACCGCCGTGATTTTCCAGTTGGTGCGACGCTTGCGACCTCTGGCCCGCGAATGTCTTCTCTTAGGCAGTGCCATCGATGTTTCCTTGCTTCTTATCCGATTCTTGCCGGGTGGGCGCGAGCTTTTTCAACGCCGCCCAGCGTTCGTCAATTACTTCTGTCTTGCAATCGCACGGACCGTCGTTGAGATTTTTCCCGCACTGAGCGCAGATACCTAAACAGTCCTCTGAGCAAAGCGGTTTCAACGAAACGGCCAGCAGGATTGCCTGTCTGACTATCTCCGTCATGTCGGCGCGCTGGAGATGGTCGAGCAGGACATAGTCCTCATCGTCCAGCGCTTCCTTCCGATGCGCGTCGTGCATGTCTGTGGAACAAACAATAAAGTCGACCGAATTGTTCAGTTCCATTTCAAACAATGCGAGGCAGCGCGCACACTCCAACGTCACCCTGGCTGCGACTTCGCCCTGGCAATAGTATTCCTCGCCGGATTTCTGGATGGCGAGGTCGACTTTTGCCTCTTCTACGCGGTGAATCCCATCGAAATCCAGAGAAATCTTTTCCGGGTCAGCCACCAGAACCTTATGTGCCGGGAACGTTTCGAATTCCCGAAAGTC